>JBEBRN010000033.1:0-29960 GCA_040394775.1 Taishania pollutisoli | reverse complement strand
TACGACTGGCAGTACAAGATCAAAAGCGTATTTGGAAAATGAGACAAGAACATCTTTCGCCTCGCTATACGACTAATTTAGACGATGTGATAACCGTTAAAGTATAAAACTTGACCTTCGTTTATCACCCTTTATCCTCTTCTAAATCAGTGTGATTATCGCCACCTAGACTATAATAATTATTTTCTTCATCTTCACTACCAATATTTTCTTGCTGGTCATCTAACTCACCCCCGGAATGTCTAAATCTTCTCCTGTCATATCGTCTTTAAAACTCTTTTCATTCATCGAATTATTGGATGGATTCGGCGATTTTTTTTCGATAAATCTTCAGGATTTAACTCACTTTCTTCTTTGTCTTTATGATAAATATCGTTCGAAGAAGGATAAATAGGATAACCTGGAAAGTCAGACGGTTTGTTCTGTAGTTTAGTGACTGCGTCCACGTCGGTGTGAATATAATTATCCACTAATTCCTGTAATGAGTGAAGGTATATTTCTAAATTACCCGCATCTTTCGCGTCATCTCCAGAAACTTTGATTGGATTTTCAAGAATGTAATTGGATAATTCGGGATATTGCTGATGAATCGTATTAGTCATTTGCGTAATCGCCTGCTGTATTTCTGCTTTCGTTTTCATACTATTGATATTAAAGAATGATAATATATGTATTACGAACAAAGGTCGCTCAATTGTCCACAATTCGTATTACATCGTTACGCTAATAGTTTACAACATCCACAGATGAATTACTTACCAAACATTTCCTCAAAAGTAAACGTTTCTTTCAGCCGAACTCCTTTCTCTGTATGTTGCACCGTACAGCATTCATTCACAGCATCATGTTCTAAAAATAAGATTAACTCTTCGTCCGCAGCACGATTAAGAAACTTCTCTTTTTCTGTCAACGTCAATAATGGTCGTGTATCGTACCCCATCACATACGGCAACGGCAAATGACCAACGCTTGGTAGCAAATCTGCCATAAAAACAATCTTTTTCCCTTTGTACAAAATTTCGGGACACATCATGCTTTCAGTATGTCCATCCGCGAAGTGCATATTGATATTGTCGAATACATTTTCGGTGTAGTCGCCTACTCTATTGACGAACATTAATTGTCCACTCTCTTGGATGGGTAAAATATTCTCTTTTAAAAACGACGCTTTTTCTCTCGCATTTGGTTCTACCGCCCATTGCCAATGTTTTTCAGTACTCCAATAGGTCGCATTTTTAAACGTTGGAACAAATCCCGATCTATCCTTATTCCATTTAACAGCACCTCCAACGTGGTCAAAGTGTAAATGTGTTAGAAAAACATCCGTTATATCGTCTGATGAAAACCCATATTTCTTTAAATTTCCTTCTAATGAATCGTTTCCAGATAAATGGTAGTGCGAGAAGAACTTTTCACTTTGTTTGTCGCCAATACCAGCATCAATAATCATCAGGCGTTTACCATCTTCAATTAACATACTGCGCATCGCCCAATCGCAAAGATTTGACTCGTCAGCAGGATTTGTTTTTTGCCATAATTGTTTCGGAACAACGCCAAACATTGCTCCTCCATCTAATTTAAAAAAACCTGTATTTAATGGATATATTTTCATTTTATATGAGATGTATTTTTCTATTCGTAAAGGTACAAAAGAAAGTGACGTTCACGAATAAAAACAAAAAAAGGAATCCTTTCGATTCCTTTTTGATATATAAAATGCTATTTTCACTCTTCTCGTGCCCAAGTTTGAGTTCGGAAGAATGGTCCGATATAACCACGAACATTCAACTTATTCGGTGTACCTTCGTCCACCCACATCTTCAACTTGTAAACTTTACCATTTTCAGGATCGACAATCGTACCACCGTACCAAGTCTCACCATCCCAACTCAATCCTCTAACAATTTGTAATCCTACAAGAGGCTTATCTTTTCTGTCGTCTGTACATTTATCACATACTGGATTGTCTGGTCTTCCTTCTCTTGGATAGAGATATACAATTTTTCCGTACAATTTCCCATCGTGTTTGTACAACTCAACGATAGATTTCTTCTTTCCTGTTTTATCATCAACAGATGTCCATTTCCCTACACATGTGGCTCTCTGGCCATAAGCGGAGACACTTAGGACAACCATTAAGCACGTCAATAAAAAGCTTCTCATAATTTTTATGTTTTAAGTATAACAGCTATAAATATATAAATATTATGCCACAAATCCATTATTTTAATAATATTCTAAAAAGTTATGGAGAATCGCTAAACCATTATCAGTCATAATTGATTCTGGATGATATTGTATCCCTACAATTGGTAATGATTCATGTTCGACACTCATGATGATCTCATTCTCGGAAGAAGCTGTCCTAATCAAAGAGGGAGCATACGTAACATCTACTGCCCAACTGTGATATAACCCTACTTCAAACGTTTGGGGTAAACCTGCATAAAGCCTTGATGATAAAATGCTTACCTTTTCTTTCACGCCATGTTTTACGTGTGGCTGATTGTACAAACTTCCACCAAAAAACTCCACTAATGCTTGCATGCCTAAACAAATACCTAAAATGGGTTTTTGTGTGTAAAACATTTCTAATAATTCCATGAGGCGACCCGCATCCTTGGGTAATCCAGGACCTGGAGAAATGATGATTTTATCGTAATTTGCAACTATTGAAAAATCGATTGCATCATTCTTTACAACAACGACTTCATGTCCTAATTTCTCCAAATAATGGACAATATTATAGGTGAATGAATCGTAATTATCAATCAATAGTAAGTGTAAATGGTGCGAATTGGAAAACAAAATAAAGGCAATTTAATATCCGATCATTTGCTTAAAATCTTCTTCCGAAATAATGGAAACGCCTAACTTATTCGCTTTTTCTAGCTTGGCTGGCCCCATATTCTCACCCGCTATCACATAATCCGTTTTAGCTGAAATGGAGCTGACATTCTTTCCTCCATTCATCTCGATTAACGCTTTCAATTCATCTCTCGAGAACGACGTAAAAACACCAGATACCACGAATGACTTTCCTTCTAAGAGAGTCGAAGCTAGTACCGTCTCTTCTAGTTTAAATTGAAGGCCGGCTTTCATCAAATTATCAATCAACGTAATGTGCTCGGGATCAGCAAAGAATTGTAATACGGATAAGGCAATTTTATCGCCTATCTCTTCAACGGCAATTAAATCATCATACTTAGCAAGTGCTAAAGACTCGATGTTTTTAAACGCTTTTGCTAATTGCTTGGCGACTGTTTCACCGACAAAACGAATACCGATAGCAAACAAAACGCGTTCAAATGGTATTTGTTTCGATATCTCAATACTTTTTAAAATATTATTGGCCGACTTATCTCCCATTCTATCTAAATCAACAATTTGGTCAAATGTCAATTGGTATAAATCAGATACATCTTTAATTAATTGCTTGGAATACAGTAAGTCAATTGTTTCGGGACCAATACCGTCAATGTTCATTGCTTTTCGAGCAATAAAATGTTCGATTCGTCCTCTCACCTGCGGCGGACAAGACTGATCGTTTGGGCAATAATGCAACACTTCTCCTTCCTGACGAACTAATGCTGTCTGACATTCAGGACAATGAGATATAAAGATAACTTTTTCACAGTCAGCTGTTCTTTTTTCAAGATTTACGCCTACAATTTTAGGAATAATTTCTCCTCCTTTTTCGACAAAGACCGCATCATGAAGGTATAAATCTAATTTATCCATCTGGTCGGCATTATACAAAGACGCTCTTCTAACCGTTGTTCCTCCTAAAGAAACAGCTTTTAAATTAGCTACGGGCGTTACAGCTCCTGTTCTCCCCACTTGATAGGAAACTGATTCTAAGATGGTTTCTACTCGTTCTGTTTTGAACTTATAGGCAATTGCCCAGCGCGGTGATTTAGCGGTAAAACCTAATTCTTCTTGCGTGGCGTAATCATTGATTTTCAAAACAATACCATCAATTTGAAACGGTAAGAAATCACGTTGAGTATCCCAATATTCGATAAAATCCATAATTTCATCTACCGAAGTCGTCTTGAAAATATATTTATCTTTCTCAGTAGGTGTTTTAAATCCCCATTCTTTTGCCTTTATAACGGCATCAAAATGGCTTTTCATGGGTAAATTCTCTCCGTAAACGCCATAGAGAAAGGTATCTAAATTTCGCTCTGCAACAGTTTTTGAATCCAAAGATTTCAATGTTCCAGAAGCTAAATTTCGTGGATTGGCATATTCGTCTTCAAAGTTGACACGACGTTGCTCGTTGATTTTCTCAAAAGACGCAATCGGTAAAATAATTTCGCCACGAATTTCAAAATCAGCTGGATAATCTCCTGTCAATTCTAACGGAACTGAACGAATCGTCTTCACGTTATTCGTGATATCTTCTCCTTGTGTTCCATCACCACGTGTAACGGCTCTAAAAAGTTTTCCATCGATATATTGAATACCAACTGCTACTCCATCGTATTTCAATTCACAGATATATTCAAATGGATTGTTCACCAATTTTGTAGCACGATTAGCCCAATCGACAATCTCTTCTTTCGAATACGAATTACTCAATGACAACATCGGATATCGATGCTTAACTGTATTGAATTTTTTGGTGATATCTCCACCAACACGCTTTGTTGGACTAATAGCAGATGCTAATTCTGGATTTTCTCTTTCCAAAAGCTGTAATTCTTCCATTAACTGGTCGAATTCAAAATCAGAAATTTCTTGACGACTTTCCACATAATACAAATGATTATGGTAGTTCAAAAGTTTGGTCAACTCCTTTATGCGTTTTTGAATATCCATTTTAAAATTAGTTCAATTTCTAGATATATAAATTCATTTTGTTCCACACATTCATCAATAATTAAACTGACAATTTATCGAATAATGATCTGAAAGTACTTCTTTCTGTATGTTAAAATTGTACGGATTTAGTTCCGGTGAATGTAAAATATAGTCGATGCGTCCAACGGGTAACTTTCCGGCATACGTCGCCCCAATTCCAGTGTGATTACTAGTGAAGGCATCTTTTAAAATTTTTCGGAATTGTAAATAACTGTAAGACATTGGCGTGTCGTTGAAATCACCTACAATGATAACACGATACGGACATTCTCCAATATGAGAAATTACCTTTTCTGTTTGAAACTGTCGTTTTTCAAAAGCAATATGTAGTTTTTTAACGATTCCTACTAAATTGTTTTTATCCGGTAGTTTCGTATCGTCTTCTATTCCTGATAAATCACTACTATTCAGTTTAATAGACTGTAAATGCATATTGTAAACACGAATAGTATCTCCAGGTGTCGGAACGATATCCATAAAAATGCAATAATTATTATCATCGTGTGCTTCATCCAAAAATGACACATCGCCTTGTGCCACAACTGGAAGATGCGTCATCATAGCAACGCCAAAATATTGTCTACCTCTTAGATGGAAAGAATAATGCTCTTGGATATTGGGTGTCTTTAATAATTGCATCAGTGAATCCCTCGTCACAAATTGAGTCGGTGAATCTTGTTGGTAAAATTCCTGAAAGCAATAGATATCGGCTTTTTCTTCTTTTAAATAGTCGAAAATCTTATGTTTTGTTGTTCCATCTGGATGTGTGTATAAATCAAATAAACGGACATTATAACTCAACACTTTTAATGACTTTTCACTTATAGAATCATTAGGAATAGCAATTGAGAAGAAGTTTAAGTGTAATTTAATGCCAATGATAAAAATAACCAATCCACTATAAAATAAGCTTCTGGAAATAGAAAAAGCAAATACAATTGCACAAATAAAAATGATTAAAATTGGAACATACCCTAATCCTAAAAAGGATAAAAAGTAAAATTCGGTTGGTTTCACCCAATTATTGAGGTAGACACTCAACATTCCTACATAAGCGAGGATAATAAAAAATTGAATGACCTTTTTCATTTATTTCCGCTTACTTTGATTAAATAAAAAATCTTTCTCAGCAGCCGTTAAACCTTCGTAACCGCGCTTTGAAATTTTATCCAAAATAGCATCCGTTTTTTCTTGATTGGCTTTTTTAGTAGCGTTAAACTCCTCATCTGTGAAGGGTTTTCCTCCAAAAATAGGTTTTGGTTTCTTTGGTTGTCTAGTGGTTATCTTCTTCCACAATCGATCTGTTCTATTTAGTATATTAGAAGGGCTTTGTACATTTCTAGCACTCAAAAATCCAATCAAAGCACCACCAAGATGCGCCAAATGCGCTATTCCATCGTCAAAGCCAATACGAGCAAAATCAGAAACAAAATAAATCGCAGCGATATAGATTATTTTTATTTCAAAAGCACCAAATAAATTTACCTTAAAATGGGGTTGGTAAATGGCAATAGCAATAAAAATAGCCATCACACTGCCAGATGCTCCTACGACTGAAATAGATTGTTCATTACCATAGACGATGACACTCACTATTAATTCGAGTAAATTTCCTGTTAACCCACCTAATAGATAAATCCAAACTAACTTGCGTCCGTTAAAGAAGTGAACAAACATCTGAGCCACAAAGTAAAACATCAGCATGTTAAAGAACAGGTGGCTAAAGCTGAAATGGGTAAATATAGACGTTAGTATTGTCCACGGATGTGTCGCAAAAAAGACAGGATTGGTCTTAAAGATAAATACATTTTCAGAGAGAAACATGGCTATTTCACCTGCTTTTAACATCGTTAAAACCGTAAATAGTAAAAATACGGCTACATTGATAGTCAACAAGAGTAACTTTGGATCTCTTGCTCTAAGTCGTTGTTTATATATCGTAAAAAAGTCACTCATTAGTAAAAATTTTTTCGATTTCTTTTATTCCAAATAAAGACGAGTATAAATCCAAAAATAGCACCACCAACATGCGCCAAATGCGCTACCGAGTCAGAGTACGCACCTTGCATCGATTGAATACTCAAATACACTTCTATCAGAAAATAGCCTCCAATCAAAAATTTTGCTTTTATTGGAATAGGGATAAACATCATATACATCTCTGTATTGGGGAATAAATAGGCGAAAGCTGCCATGATTCCAAATACTGCTCCAGAAGCACCAATCATTGGCGTATATGCTTTGATGACATACATCTGAATATAAGGTGCAGCTGCTTCAGGAGCTAACGGTATCCCGTTCGGATTCTCAATAATCATATCGTTCAAATGTTGTACATCAACTCCTAACCCCATAAGCGTCTGTTTCAATTCGTACAATTCATAACTACCGGCAATACTATAAATCAAGTATGCGCCAATTGCTGAGATTATATAAGCAAAGAAAAAGCGTTTAGCTCCCCAGACACGTTCTAAAATTGGTCCGAACATTAGAAGAATAAACATATTCATAAAAATATGAAAAGGACTCGTTAAGGAGTGTGTAAAGAAATGCGTAATAATTTGATACGGTTGAAAAAGTGGAGATGTTATATAGTGTGCTCCTAAAAAGCTGGTTAAATCTAAACCTTTAGAGCTAAAAATAAGGCAAACAATGTAAACAACTACATTTAGTATAATTAAGTTTTTGGTAACTGGTGTAAGATTTTTAAACATGTTTTTATTTTAATAAGTCAATTGGGTTCCACATTTTTGCGATTCGTTTTCCATCGTTTGTCATCAATTTATCAGTCGATGAATACCATGATTCTAAAACCATTCTGGTAGATTCTTTATCCCATTTTTTATTTTTTCCGGTTGCTGTTGCGATTGTAGAAATTAAGATATGCGCCAATTCACTTTTTTCGAAATGTTCTTTTAGCAGGGTATCTCTAACATCTTGAATAACCATTGGAATCATACCTGCTTCGACGAGTGCTGGCGCTGAAATAATTTCAAGAATACCATTATTAATAGACCATTCAAAACCGAGTCGAGATATTGTTTTTTCATTTTCTTGCCAAATCATTTCCTCTTGATTTGAACTATTGAATTCAATAGGAAATAACAGTCGTTGAGAAGGAATATTCTTAATTATAAATGTTCCAAAAAGAGCATCAAATACAACTCTTTCATTCGCTCTATCGATATGAATGACCCATAATTGATTGTTTATTGGAACCAAAGCTATTTGTTGTATAAGAATGATATCTTCAAAAGCAACAACGTTTACAAGATCCTCATTATCAATCAATTCACCTTGTCTACTTGAAGATTCCTCTCCTTCAATATGGTAAAAATCTTTCCAATCCTCTGAACTCACACGTTGTTTATCAAAACCAAATGATTGAAGCGACTTATTTGCATAATCTGAGTCTGCTTTCGTTCTAATAGCGCCAGAAGAGGAAGCTGTTTTGGTTTTAAAAGGATTATAATCAGGATTAAATTTAATTTGTGGTTCTACTGCTGGCTGAAATTTCATATCATACGGCAGATCAAAAGCAGTTTCCTGATCAAAATCCAAGGTTGGAAAGATATTAAATTTGCCCAATGCTTCACGTGTGGCACTTTTCAAAATGGCATACATTTCTTTATGGTGCTCAAATTTAATTTCAGTTTTTGTCGGGTGAACATTCACGTCAATTTTCGCTGGGTCCACTTCAAAATGAATGAAGTAGCTTGGAAATGTACCGCTTGGTATCAATCTATCAAAAGCACTTACTAAAGCATTATTAAGATAAGCATCTTTAAAAAATCGGTTGTTCACGAAGAAGTACTGTTGTCCTCTAGTTTTTTTAGCAAATTCAGGTTTACCAATAAATCCTTTAATTTCAACGATATCGGTACTTTCTTGAATGGGTACCAATTTATCATTCATCGATTTACCATAAATATCAACGATTCTCTTTTTAAAGTTCGAAGCAGGTAATTGGTAAAGTGGTTTATCGTTGTGAAATAAGCTAAATGCAATATTATCGTGGATTAATGCCACACGTAAAAACTCTTCTTCAATATGCCCAAATTCAACGGTGTCAGATTTTAAGAAATTACGTCTAGCAGGAACATTATAAAACAAGTTTTTAATTTCTAAGCTGGTTCCATTTTGGCATACAACCGATTCTTTGTTTTTAATTTTCCCGCCTTCATTCTCTATCAACGTTCCTACTTCGTCTGCGGCTTTTTTAGTACGCATCGTTACGTGTGCAATAGATGCAATGGAAGCTAATGCTTCTCCTCTAAATCCTTTAGTATGTAGTGCAAATAAATCATCAGTGGTGGTAATCTTACTTGTAGCATGGCGTTCAAATGCCATTTTCGTATCAACCAATGACATTCCCTTACCATTATCGACCACATGGATCAATGCTTTTCCAGCCTGTTTGATATATACTTCGATAGAAGTTGCTTCCGCATCAATGGCGTTTTCAACTAATTCTTTTATGACGGAAGCGGGGCGTTGTATAACTTCTCCTGCCGCAATTTGATTACAAATATGTTCAGGTAAGAGTCTTATGATTTGTTCCATTTCAGCACTTCAATCTTTTAATAATGTTTTTCCATTTTAGGATCAGTGGTTTCATTTCTCCAGATACTTTCAGTGCAAACATCTCCATTCTTAGAGTAAGTAATGAAACCATACTTTTGCGTTCTTGTGTACACATCTCCATAGCCATTTTTCACCACTATTCGTCGAGTGACAATAGCAATTGGAAGTCCATCAGGGCCGTTTTGTTTAAACGTTTCTTGCGAAACACCTTCTGGATAATCTTTTCCAATTTGATTCGCTACTTTCGGTGAATAAGTTACTTTCGACACCTCTAATTCTTTCAGCTCAGATCGTGTATCATACAATGTTTCTTTTTTGGTAGTCGTAGAAGTCTGTTGTAACGTTTTCTCTTTTTCAGCAATATTCTTGACATTATCTACTTTTAATTCTCCTTTTATTTTTTCAGTTGAATTCTGTGTGACGTGATTCTGTTCTGTCTCTTTCATGAATAGACGAGCATCCTCTCGTTGTTCATCATCATTGTTCAAGTCTGAATTATATTTTAATGAAACATTGTTCAATCGCTCTCTAGATTTATCAATGTCCAATGATTTATTCTCTGTATATTCTTTGTTTGTATTATCTGCCAACTGCTGTTCGCTGGTAACTTTATCTTTGGCCTTTATTTGTTTCGTATAGACATCGTTGAAATTCTTATTATCCTCATCAATTGCGTACGTTTGTGCATCTTTTACAGCATCCGTCAAACCTTCGTGATTTTTCTTAAAGTAGGTCTTTCTTTCTAAGTCAGTTGCTTCCGTTTCATCCAATACATTAGTTACGTTATCTATTTTATCTCCTAAAATTAAATACTGACGTCCTTCCTCTTGAATTGCATTTTCTCGTTCATTTTTCGATAAATCTACAATGATATCGTGTTTACCCGATTCATCTTTCTTATTCTGTTCTTGTAATTCTTTGGTAATATCTAATGTATTTTTATCCTGCATGATAAAATCATAGTCGGAATTGGTATATTCTTCAAATCTATTTTCCAAATCATGGCGGATAAATCTTACAGAGTCAACCAAATCAAAGTTATGATCTACATATTGTTTTTCTCTTTCGACCTTCATTCCGTCAATTATTACCATCTTTCGTTTATTCTCTACATTATCAGAATAGTTATAATTTCCCCATTGAATCATCAAGTCTGTTTGACTTTTATCAACATCCTTAATTTGTTTGTCTTTATCAAATTGGTTGTCGTAGTATTCTGTTAAATCATCAATTAAAATACCTTTAGTCTTTTTTAGTGTATCAAGATTTTGAGCAACTAAATCTTCACGAATAGCGATAACAGAATCCGAATGCGTAACGGCCTTTCTCTTTTCCTCCTTCACCAATTCTCCTTTAGCTGTCTTCCTATATTCCTCAGCTCTAGCAAGCAACATGGCGCCATCTAACAAGGAATTATCAATTTCTTCTCCAAGTGGATTTAAGTTAGTGCCATTATCCGCCACTTTCTGCTTTAACAATCGATTAATCGTTGCTATTTGTTCGGCAGGATAATTTTGAGTATCGTCATACGTCAGTGCTAATTCATATCCTGATTTTGCTTTTTCCAAATTAGAAAGGTTAAAATCATTATCTGCAATGGCTATAATTGCAATGTATTTCGATTTATTCACTTCTTTTTTAGCGAGTTCATCGTCACATTTTTTAATTTGATCAACGACATATGTATCTTTTTGATAAATTACTTGTGCTTTTTCATAGGCTATTTTCGCCTCTGACCATTGCTTCTTCTCAAACAAATTATCAGCAGTTGCTAACAGTAATTTAAATTGAGCTTCCAAAGCCTTTTTATTACTTTTATTACTTTTAGCTGCAATTAAATCTTGGATTTCTTTCACCAAATCATTGGCTCTTGAATCAGATGGTATCAGACGAACTGCTTCATTAGCAAACGAAAGTGCACCATCCAGATCATTTTTAACCATCAGCCCTTTCGCTGTGATTAGCAATTCTTCGTATTTCTTTTGATTTTCCAATTGCTTTTCGGTAGCAGCAATAATTTCTTTTATGTCAGCAATACGATTGACAGGATAAACTTCAGCAGGTTTCATTTCTGATGCCTTCTTATATAGCTCAATTGCCTTTGTGTACTCTTTTAAAGCAGCTGTATTATCTGCATTTGTTAGGAGTAATTGGTACTCTTCCTCTTGTACCAAAATCTCTTGTACTTTCTTTTTCATTTCCAACAGACGCTTATCATTAGGGCGATTGCTTTCCGCTCTGACAATTAATTCCATTGCTTTTTTGTAATCTTTTTCGTCAATTTTTTGTTGTGCAAACTGGAGCATTTTCTCAAACTGAACGTCTTCATCTTTTGAAGAGCTATTTTTCAACTTCTCCTCCGATAAGGCAATCATATCTTTCGGTTCTTGCTCTTCTTTCTTTAACCCAAGTGCTTCATTATAATGCTTAATCGCTACATTGTACTCTTCTTTTTCAAAAGCTTCTTTTCCTTTCGTCATAGCTAAATTATACTGACGATCGTTCTCTGCTTGTGCTTCTTTTTTCTTTAATACCTCTGTTAATTCAGCTACCTTCGTTTTAGGCTCCTGCTCTTCTTCTTTTATACGGCTTGCCTTTTTGTAATTATCAATAGCTTCCTGAAGATTGTTAGCGACTTCCGCATTTTTTGCAACATCCATGTAGTGGCTATACTGTTGCTCGACTTGCTTTTCTTCGTTCTGTTTTAAAAGTGCCGTTATTTTGTCTTGTGTTTGTAATATCTTCGTTTTGACATCGTCCGTATTCTTAGCTTTCTGTGCTTCTTTATAATTCACCATAGCTTGCTCATACTTTTCAGTTGAGAAGTCAGCATCTCCTTTTTGAATGAATGAAGCATATTGTGCATCTAGTTGTTCTTGCTCTTTTCCTAAATTATCTAACTCCATCAAGTCTTTTACTTCTTGAATTTTCTTTTTTGGATAATCTTCTGAAGGCATTAAATCTGTCGCTTTTTGGTAAGCTGCTAACGATTTTTCATAGTTCTTAGAAGTCAAATTATTATCACCTTCCGTTATGAATGCATTGTATTTCTGAGCTAATGCTTCGGCCTCTTTTTGTTCAGCAAGTTGTGCCTTTAATTTTGTGATTTCATCAATCTTTTGTTGCGGTTCTGGTTTAGAAGAATTAATACTTTTCGCTAGTGTAAACGCGGCTATTGCATCATCGTACTTTTCCGCAGCGTAATTATCCATTCCTTTTTTAAAGGCTTCTTTGTATTTTTCTTCTAATTCTGCCTGAGACTGTTGTGCTAAACTTTGTTTCATCAAATCATTGGCTTTAGCAATTTTAGCATCCACCTCTTTGTTCTCAGGATCTATTGTTTTAATCTCAGTATATTTTGCAATGGCTTCCGTATATTTTTGATCAGCAACCAAAGCATCTCCCTCTGCAAATAGAGTAGCCACTTGAGCTATCTTTTGTTTTTCCGCTTCTTCTTTCTGTTGTTTATCGGCTAATAATTGATTAATCTCTTTAATCTTAGCATCTGGTTCTGTTTGAGAAGGGTCGATTGCTTTCGCTTCGTTGTAGGTAGATAATGCTTCTTGGTACTTCTCATCTTTCTGAAGTTGTACTGCCTTTTGGAATGCTACCTGATATTTCTCTTGTAACTCTTTCGCTTGTTTAGCGCTGGCTGCATTTGCAATTAGGTCATTTACTTCTTGAATCTTTTTATTAACCTCAGTTAAGTCATCTGTAAATCCTTTAGCTTTTTCATACGCCACTAATGCTTCGGTTAATTTGCCTTCATTCTTAAGCATATTTCCCTTTACCATTTCTATGTCGTAATTTGCTAATCGATCTGCAATAGCATCAGCTTTCTGTTTATCAGCCAATGCATCTGCTAACGCTTTCTTACTTAATTCCAATTGAGAAAGTGCGGTTGAATTGGCATTATCTTTTTCGAGCACTTTAGTATAAGTGGCAATCGCCTCTTCATATTTCTGGTTTCCAAATTGCTCGTCCCCTTTCTTTAATAAAGCCGCGATTTCATCTTTTAACTGTTGCTCTTTTCCCTGTTTCGCTATGATATCATTGATTTCTTTAATCTTTGCATCTGGCACAGTAGATGTCTTATCGATTAATTTAGCCTCTTCATATTTAGATTTGGCACCTTGTAAATCTTGCTGTGCAAGCAATGCATCAGCTTGTGTCATCAATTCATTAAATTGTTCTTCTAACAGTTGTTTTGATTTTAACGCTGCAATTTTTGTATCAATTTCGGCAATTTTATCTTTCGGTAATTTCTGAGTGTCATCTAATGTGGATGCTTCAACGAATTTAGCCCGTGCATTCTCTAACTCGTTTTTTGTTAAAAGCTCATTTCCTTGCTTGATAGCATCGTCATACAATTGTTTTGTCTTAGATGCATTTGCAATTTTTTCAATCTCCAACTTAGCTCCATCAATTTTTTGTTGAACTGCAATATCTTCTTTTAAAGCAAGTGCTTCGTTGTATTTAGTGATTGCTTCCTCATACTTTTTAGAAGTGATGAGAAGATCTCCTGCCTTCACTAATGCAGTGAACTGTTGTTCTTTTTCGGCATTTTCTTTTTCGTCTGCGAGTTTTTTATCGATTAAAGCAATTTGTCCAATAGCTGTTTCATTCTTATCATCTATTTTCAACACCTCTTGGTATTTCACTTTTGCTTCATTCCATTTAGAACCTGAGAAAAGTGTATTTGCTTCTACCAATAAATTTTTAACTTTTTCAGCATTTTGTTTTTCTAACGCTATGGCAGCTAATTTCTCTTTAATATCTTTTATACGTCCTGAAACATATGTTGATGCACTCTCAATAGCAAATGCTTCTTCGTATTTTGTTTTTGCCTCTTCCCAAAGTTGATCATTGTATAGCGCATCTGCTTCCACCACCAGTTTTTCATACTTCGCTTTTTTCTCCAATCGTTCCTTATCGGCATTCAATAATTTTTCAACTTGCGCCTTTTTAGTGGTTGCAGGAACATCATTTGGTTTTGCTAATAAAGCTTCATCATAATATTTCAAAGCCGATTCGTAGGATTTTTGACCGAGCATTTGATCTCCTAACGTCATTGACTGTTTGTATTTAGCCTCCCGCTCTTTAGCGTCTTTTTCGTCTTTTATAATTTTCTCTAATCGGTCAATTTCGTCTAAACAATACTGATCACCTCTTTTAATTTCGAGTGCAGCATCGAATTTATCAATTGCTTCTGTATATTTCTTTAACTTTTTTAAATCTTCGGCTTCCTTCACTAATTTATCAAAATCAGCATTTAATGCTTGACCGTTCACAATATCCACTTGATTAGCTGTCAGCATCTTTTCCATATCCGCTATTCGGTTACTAGCGATTTTATCATTTTGTTTAAACATCAGCGCTTGCTCAAAACGTTCTATCGCTTCTTGGTATTTATTTTGGGACGCTAATTCCTCCCCTTGCTTCATCTTAGCTTGATACTGGACTTCATTGTTTTTTTCTTGTTGCTCAGCTTGTGATAGAAGTTGATCAATGGTGGTAGACATTTTATTAGCCATACTTTGATTAAAGGCTAAGTTAGATGACTTTCCGTCAAATTTAAATACGGTAAATGGGTTATTTTTTACATACGAAAAATCGACACCTTGAATATCATCAAACAGTGAAACCTCACAAAAAACGAAAGGCATTTCAGAACCTTGAATCAACTCCATATCAATTCCTTTGGAATCAATATTAAAGAAACGTTGCACCTTTCCTGCTTTTGTAAAGACGACTTTATACATCGGTCCTGCAGGGACAGAAAGAGTCACTAAGCCTTTTGAAGTAGTTACGCTAGAGGCAACAACTTTCGTTCCATCATAAACTGTAGCGGTCACTCCCGATTCTTTTTTCTTTGTTGACATGTTAAGGACAGTAATATCTAAATTAACTTTATCCTGACCAAAAACGATGGCTGTAAAAAAAAGAAATAAGGAAATAAATAAAATTCTCATCTATGGACTAAAACTATGTTGGCTTTAAAAAGTTACAGCAATTTTATCTGTAACCAACAAATATCGTAAAAAAATATGAGCCATTCATTACGAAAATGAAGTTTTTAATAACATTTTATCCCAATTGGTTGGCTTGTAAATTATCAAATAGAACAATAAAAACAGTTACGCTTCCTCGAATGTATGTTATGTTGCTGTGAATTACGGTTTTCCAATGTTGAAAACTAAATGAATCCTACACTTGACAAAATTCAATTCTATGTTATCATTTTTTTATCTATCTTTAAAATTGATTACTCAAACAATGTACAAAACGACACTTTTATTTGTTTTTTTAATGCTCTCTTCTTTTAGTTATGGGCAAAACAAGTATTCTACTGTCATTTCGATTGAAAATGCTTATCAAACAACCTCAAATACGCTACAAATAAAAGCACCTCTAAGTTGGACTTATCAAGCGAATGCTCCCTCTCTTCCTCTCTATAACTATAAAGTTGAACTACCTAAAAAAGGGAAGTATTCAATCCGTATTATTTTTTTGGATAGCGTTGTCATTGATTTTATTAATATACCGATATCACATGGATTGGAAAAAAAATACGAGAAATTTTCAGTCTACGACATGACTTACTTTATTGAGAAATTTAATTCCAATACATTCTTTCCTCAATCACATTTCAAGTCGAATCAGCCTGTCATTGCTCGTGATTTACGACTACAAACTTTCCATGTTTTCCCAATAAAATACAATACCCAAAAACAACAACTAAAAATCTACACCAAGTTTCGCATTACACTAATAAAAGAGAGTGAAAACGGTATAAATGAACAATTGATAGATCGAAATTTTGGAACTACCAAAAATAGCTATTCACATACTACTTTATCATCTTTCACTCCTAAATATCAGCCGATTAGCGAGAATGGTGAAATGCTTATTGTCTATCGAAATACTTCCGATAGTTTAATTCATCGATTTGCCCACTGGAAAGAACAAATTGGCATACAATGTCATTTATTAAAGTTAGATAACTCCGTATTTTTTCCAGAAGATATCAAACAAAAAATCAGTGATTATTACGATTCGATTCCGGATATACTTTATGTATTGTTAGTCGGAGATTTTGATGAAATACCTTCTTATTTGTATAAGCAATTTTTGAATGATGATTATTACAGTGATACGTATTATGGCTTTATTGATGGAAATGACTTCGTGCCCGAATTATTTGTTGGTCGGCTTTCAGGTGATGAAGACCAAAATCGCATTCAGATAGACAAAACCATTTTCTACGAGCGATACGGCTTTTATGACAACTACGAAAAGAATCTCCTACTAATTGGCTCCAATCAAGGAACAAATATTGGTGATGACAATGAAACAGATTGGGAGCATTTACGTAAAATTGGTCAACATCTTGCAGATTCCGCAGGTATGATTCCGTCTGAATATTACGATGGTTCACAAGGTGGTTTGGATGCTCCAGGCGATCCGACAAAAGACGATATTCAACAAGGCATCAATAACGGACAAGGATTTCTATTCTACACCGGTCATGGAGATTTTAGCGTAATGAATACGGGTAATTTCTTCACGATGCATGTGAAGCAGCTGGAAAATTACGACCAATTGCCGATCGTCATTTCTGTAGCTTGTAATCATGGGAAATACATTGGTTTAGATTGCATGGCAGAAGTATTTGTGACGAACACTAAAAATAATCGTTTTACTGGAAGTGTGGCGTTTACAGGTTCTACTATTCTGATGTCATGGGCACCACCGATGGAAACACAAGATGAGTTTTCACGATTAATGAACCCCCATAATTCAGACTATAAATCTACACTTGGGGCGGCTTTTTACAATGCACAACTCAGTATGTTAGAGCACTACCCTACCATGTATGGAGAAGAAGTCATGCAAACATGGATATTATTTGGTGATCCGAGTTTAAAAATGAGAGTCAATCAAAAAGGGGCTATTCTATTAAATACACACGGAGATATGAGTAGTCAACAGCAAGCACTTTCTTTTGACATCAATGAAGATGATTGCTTTGTAACCTTATCTCAAAACAATTCAGTAATAGCTCGAGGCGTAAGTAGCAATCATAGAATCACTTTTGATAATGTTCAATTATTACCAAATACCAAAGTTGAAATCGTAGCAAGTAAAAGTAATTATCGAACGTATATAGATCAACTTCACATTATTCCTGAAAATGACCAACCGTTTACACTTTATCCTAATCCAGTTTCTAAAGAATTAAAAATAACGGGAATGGATATCATAAAATCAATTAATTTGTTTGATGTAAGTGGAAAAAAAGTAGCTAATTATTATGAACCCACGGAAAATAGTTTTAATTTAGAGTTTTTATCAGCTGGCGTTTATACTATCATTATTCAAACTAACGTCGGCGTTTACACAACTAAAATCATTAAAACAAATGACTACTAAAGAAGAAATAGTCCACAATTGGTTACCTCGATATACAGGAGAAAAATTAGAGAATTTCGGTGAATATATCATCGTTTGTAATTTTATTAACTATGTGGAGAAATTTGCGGAAAGATTCAATGTTCCAGTAGTAGGTAAAAAGAAGCCTATGCAATGTGCCACTGCAGGTGGTATTACCATTATTAATTTCGGAATGGGAAGTGCTTCTGCAGCAACAGTTATGGATTTATTATCCGCTATCACACCAAAAGCGGCACTATTCCTTGGTAAATGTGGTGGCTTGAAAAAGAAAAATGAAGTTGGTGATTTAATTCTACCTATTGCAGCCATTCGAGGAGACGGAACATCTAATGATTACTTTCCACCAGAAGTTCCTGCATTACCCGCATTCGCGCTTCAAAAGGCAATATCTACTACTATTCGTGATAATTCTCTCGATTATTGGACAGGAACTGTTTATACCACCAACAGAAGAGTTTGGGAACATGATGATAAATTTAAAGAATATTTACATCAAATTCGAGTAATGGCAATTGACATGGAAACGGCGACTATTTTCTCAGTAGGATTTGCCAATCAAATTCCAACGGGTGCCTTATTATTAGTTTCGGATCAACCAATGATATCGGAAGGTGTTAAAACGAGTAAAAGTGATTTAAAGGTAACGGCGAAGTTTGTGGATAATCACTTAAATTTAGGAATTGAATCATTGAAACAATTGATTAATAAAGGTCACACGGTAAAGCACTTACATTTTTAGTTTAATTACAACCCCAAAAAAAACACAAGCCTTAAAGACTTGTGTTTTTTTTTAACTGTATATGAACTACTGTTCTTATTTAGCGTTTTTATTTTTCAATGCATACGATACACCAATTCCTATAACAGACTTGAATTGTGTTCTTGGTCCAACAGCTCCTTTAGAGTCCATTACATCAATATCATCATCGTAAATTAAGTTCCACTGAACTGATGCAGATAGCCAGCTATTGACTTTAAATGTAAAGAGTACTTCAGCATTTACGTCAATATTTTGTGGATTATTAATGTAATTAGAAAATAACTCTAATCGAGATTTCATCTCAATGTTTTTCATCAACTCTTTATTAAATATAAAACGAAAATACGCTCCATATTCTTGTCGGAACATTTTACCGTGTGTAATCAACATTCCTCCTAAATCATATTCTGCTGCTTCCACTCCGTAAGCACCTTGATCAGACAACATTCTATCTCTCACAAATGTATATTTTAATGCGATTGGAGATAAAAACATATTCATATGCTTGCTTGGTGCATATTCAATACCTAAAGCAGCAGATAAATATCCTGGAGCCATGAATTTAGATGTTTTGATGGAGTCATTTGGATAAACAAAACCGTTCATCATTTGCGTTTTAAATCCTGATGTGAAAGTAAAATACCACTTTTTCTTATCGACGATTTCATAACCCAATGTTGTTTGTATATCGATACGGTCATCTGTCTTTTGGTATTTAGGCCCCGCTGCCTTATCAAAGAATCGAACACCTCCCAACGCTAACTTTAAGTCACTATCCCACTTCCAACGCTCTTTTTGATAATTTGCAGTACCATCAATGAATCCTAATACTGACAGGTTACTTCTACCACCCGCTGACCAATTCACAAAACTAGTCTGAGTTCCGTTTAAACCAAATAATAACTTAGCATTCCAATAAGTAGTATCCTTTAATGGTGTTGTATCTTGCGCTAAAGCTGCATATACTCCAAAAAATAGAAAAGTAACTACTAAATAAATTTTCTTCATTTTTATAAATTTTTGTGCAAAAATAGAAATATATAATATACTATTTACAATTAGTTTAAAATTAGACACATACCCAAAAATAGAATTTTACAAAAAAAGCTAATCACCTCATAGTAAATAAGATGGTAATCATACCAAAAGCTTAGTTTGTGAAATACAGCGCTTAATTAGTGTGTACCTCCTCTACGGAACATTCGAATATTCCCTGACATGAACCACTTGTCATATCATGAATAATGTATTGTGCTGCTAGGGCTAACTGTGAATAATTTTGAGAACTATTTCCAAATTGAGCTGCTTTTGTCTGCCACATTTGCTGAATGAGTAGATTACCATCGGCTAAATGTCCTATTTTTTCCACTACTGCACGCACATTTCCAGAACCCGCATGATAAATATGTAAGACAAATAATCGGAACCATAAATCATTTTCTTCAAATTGATAATTATTCTCTGCCAATATTTTTTTTGCTGAGGGTACGCATACATTCTTTATTAAACTAGAGGCAGCATAAGCAGAGCGATTAAAATCAGATCGTTCATCTTGATATTTATTGACGGTTAATCCATACATACGAGCAATAGCTGGCATTAATTGAAAAGCACCATACGCTCCCGCTTTCGACTTCTTTAATTGTGCAGGACTTTCGATGAGTAAGATTGCTTGTGCGTACCAAGGGTCAACATTATTATCTTCAAACGCTAAAATACCTTTTGTCAAACTAGGATAAACCTCTTTGAAACGATAAAAATCATTTTTACCAGTCGTTACATAAATCTTATCCGTCGAATCAACATTATACACTCTTCGTATACTGTCTCTATAACTATCTTTTTGAATATCAGTATAACGATTCCAATCTCTCAATGATTTACGCTCAACAATAAGCCTACTAGAAGCGACATTTATCAAACAACTATCTGGAGACAAACGCATGATAGATGCCCAAAACTTAGTTTGAGGCATACTCACCCAATTACCTTCGATCAATTTATTGGTGGAAACAATGACTCCTTCTAATTCAGGATTGGTTACAAAGAGTAATTCATCATCCCAATTCCTAGTCTGACTCTGGGCAAATGTAATATTCACCAATACGATTAATCCAAAAATAATTTTTCTCATAAACAATCTATTCTTATTTTTACAGTCTTAACGCAGATTTCTCATGAAGTTACTCCGTCAGATCATACAATTTCCATTTATTTTAACGATTCGAATATATCAACTATTTATTAGCCCTATCTTTCCATCCAAATGTAGATATCAACCGACTTGTTCACATTATGCGATTGAAGCAATTAAAGAATGGGGAATTTTCAAAGGTATTTATTTGGGTACAAGACGAATTTCTCGCTGTCATCCATGGGGTAGTTTCGGTCCTGACCCAGTTCCAAAAAAGCCGACTAAAAAGCAACCGTAAAATCTAATTCGATATTATCCCCTAGTGTTTTCGCTACTGGACACGCTCTTCCTGCAGCCAATACATGCTTTTGTTGATTTTCATCCCAATCATTTCCAGATAAATCTAAATGCAAAACAATCTTTGAAATTCTTCGTGGATTGGAACCCATTATTTTCGTCACTTCTGCCTCTGCATGTTTAAAATTCAAACCTTGACTATCGCAGTAAATCCCAATAATAGTAATCATACAAGACGCATAAGACGTTGCCATTAAGTCTGTTGGAGAGAATGTACTACCTTGACCATGATTGTCAACAGGTGCATCTGTAATTATCTTCGTTCCAGAAGCAATGTGTTCACATGAATTTCGTAGGTTTCCTAAATAAGTCACTTTTGAAGTAATCATAACTATTCTTTTAATTTTTAACGTTGGATAATTTGTATTTTTGCAATCAAATGATTTGATTTCTAAAATTAAACATTTTTTGATAGTCTCAAGTTTTAAATTATAAAATTACGCTCTATGAGTGAAGAAAATATTGAAAATGTAGAGAAGATACGCATTAAGAAACCAAAATGGTTGCGTGTCAAACTTCCAACAGGAGAGAGTTACAAGAAAGTTCGCAACATTGTTGAAGAACATGGATTACATACCATTTGTGAGAGTGGAAGCTGTCCAAATATGGGTGAATGTTGGGGATATGGTACCGCTACTTTCATGATTTTAGGTAATATCTGTACAAGAAGCTGTGGTTTCTGTGGTGTAAAAACAGGAAAACCAGACGAACCTGATATGTTTGAACCAGCACGTGTCGCTCAATCGATCAAATTAATGGCAGTAAAACATGCTGTTATCACTTCTGTTGATAGAGACGATTTAAAAGACGGTGGTTCTATTGTTTGGGCGAAAACGGTAAATGCCATTCGACACTCGAATCCAGGAACAACACTAGAAACATTAATTCCAGACTTTGCGGGAAAATGGGAGAACTTACAACGAATCATTGACGTAGCTCCAGAAGTGGTTTCGCACAACATAGAAACTGTTCGACGTTTAACAAAAGAAGTACGTATTCAAGCGAAATATGACCGTAGCCTAGAAGTTCTTTTCCGCTTGAAAAAAGCAGGAATGCGAACTAAATCTGGAATTATGCTTGGTTTAGGTGAAACACATGAAGAAATTCTAGAATCGTTAGACGACTTACACAGTGTAAATGTTGATATCGTTACATTAGGACAGTATTTGCAACCATCACCAAATCACTTACCAGTAGTTGAATTCGTAACACCTGAACGATTTGCAGAATACAAAGAATATGGTTTAAAATTAGGCTTCCGAATTGTTGAAAGTGGACCTTTAGTTCGCTCCTCTTATCACGCTGAAAGACATATGTTTGATTTATAATAATGAGTCAGCAAGGTAAGTCAGATTTCGATGTATTTAAACGGTTACTTGTTTTCGCTAAAGATTACAAGCGTTTTTTGGTATATACCTTATTATTTACAATCATTGTTGGCTTCTTAGCACCGATTAGACCTATTTTAATTGGTGAAATAGTGAACCGTTTCATTGTCAATACGCAAAATCATTCGGAACTGACTAAATGGACGTTGATACTTGTGGTGATCTCTTTTGCCGAAGGAGTTTTTCAATTTTTAAGTTCATTTTATAGTAATTTAATGGCGCAGTCTATCATTTTAGATATTCGGAAGAAACTATATGCGCATATCATTAAATTCAGAGTCAATTATTTCGACAAAACACCTATTGGCAATTTAATCACTCGCTTAGTTTCAGATATTGAAGCTATTTCAGATGTTTTTTCTTCGGGATTAATCAGTATCGTCGGTGATTTATTATTACTGATTGTTGTTTTAGTACTGATGTTTGTATCCAACTGGCAATTGACACTTTTATCGTTGGCACCTATTCCTATTTTGATTATTGCCACTCGAATTTTTGCAAGAGCGATGCGGAAATCCTTCCAACAAGAGCGCAAACAAGTAACATTGCTGAACACCTTTGTTCAAGAGCATTTATCAGGAATGTCAATCGTGCAACTGTTCAATCGTGAGAAGCAAGAATATGGAAAATTTAAAGAAATCAATGCGGGACATCGGCAAGCACACATTAATGCGGTTTGGGCTTTCTCTATCTTTTTTCCAGTTGTTGATTTATTAGCATCTTTATCCATCGCCTTCCTATTAGTTTGGGGTGGTTTGTACGTGATGGGGGAAACGAATGACTCTTCCACTATTTTTGGGGAAATATTCGCTTTTACCTTGTGGATTAATATGTTATTTCGACCAATTCGTCAATTAGCAGATAAATTCAATGTTTTACAACGTGGAATTGTTCGTGCTGAACGCGTTTTTGAAGTGTTAGATATGAAGGAGAATGATCAAGCTAGCGGAAATTTGTCGAATATTGATTTTAACCAAGACTTGCATTTCAACGATGTTTATTTTGCATATAAAAAGGAAGATTGGGTATTAAAAGGAATTGATATTACCATTCCAAAAGGAAAAATGGTTGCTTTCGTTGGTGCGACAGGTGCTGGAAAAACAACGATTGTCAATTTATTAACGCGTTTTTACGAGTTTCAAAAAGGTGACATCAAAGTGGGAAACACTTCCATCAAAGACATCGATTTAAACTTTTTAAGAAAAAATATTGCGATTGTTTTACAAGATGTTTTCCTTTTTTCGGACACCATTCTGAACAATATCACGCTAAATAATCCTGAAATTACACGAGAAGAAGTAATTGAAGCATCCAAAGCAGTGGGCGCACATGATTTCATTATGCAATTACCTGGAAACTACGATTTCATGATGGGTGAAAGAGGAAGTGTACTTTCCGTTGGACAAAGACAATTACTCTCATTCATTCGTGCGTATGTCTATCAACCAAACATTTTGATCTTAGACGAAGCCACATCCAGCGTCGATAGTGAAAGTGAATATTTAATTCAGCAAGCGACCGACAAAATCACCAAAGGACGAACAGCGATTGTGATTGCTCACCGTCTTTCCACCATTCAAAAAGCAGATCTCATTGTCGTGATGGATCAAGGAGAGGTCAAAGAAATTGGGACGCACCACGAGCTTTTGGAATTAGATGGATTTTATAGAAAGTTACACGAAATTCAGTTTTCAGAGAATTGAATTTTTCTTTTTACTTTTTTGCAGTAAAAAAGTAACAAAAACCACGTCGCCGGATTTTTATTCGCTGAAAAACGATACAAAAGATGACCTCGTCGGTGATTTCCTCCGTTTCTCTACGGAACTTCCTCGAGGTGCCCATCTTTTGTTGTCGCTTTTTGCACTTTAAAAATCAATGCGACATCCTAAACTGTCTTCGAGTTTGACATTAGCAAACAGTTAAAATCACGAATCAGTAACTTAGTAAAATTTCTACGTATTTTATGAGATAGACCTTATTAAAATGTTAGATTTCATCAACGATTCCTCTTTCCTTTTATTTAATATATAAAGGTGGTAATTCATGAAGTATATCAATGATTTGTCATTAAAGTAAAAAGTAATACTTTCAGTTGACTTTTCAGCGAGTGTTTTGATTATAATCGTGTTTTCTCCTTTATTACAACAATCTACTTCAGTTATTTCATATTTTACTTTTGAATCGAAAGTTTTAGAATAAGTCGAATCAATCATATTAGTAATCTTTTTCGGATTGAACTCATTATCAGAAACTATTTCCCACATCATTCTTTCATTTTCTATTAATCGTTCATTTTTTTTAATCACAGAACAACTATTGGCGAAAAACAAAATACAAATAAGATGTGAAATTAATTTTTTTATATTCAAGCTGATTTTCAATTATTTACATTCAATCAAATCAAAACCGACACTTTGAAAAATCTTGAAGTGAAATAAGAAAACATTATAAAGATCTCCTCTCTCCCAACCCTACACAGCCACATTATGTTCTCTCAACGCATCATTCAGCGAGGTTTTTAAATCTGTCGAAGCTTTTCTTTTTCCGATGATTAAAGCGCACGGTACTTGAAATTCTCCAGCAGGAAACGTTTTCGCATACGAACCTGGAATAACCACCGATCTTTCAGGAACATATCCTTTCATCTCAACTGGTTCGCTACTGGTAACATCTATGATTTTAGTCGATTTTGTCAATACCACATTGGCGCCCAAAACAGCCTCCTTCCCTACTCGAACACCTTCTACCACAATACATCTGGAGCCAATAAATGCACCATCTTCAATCACTACAGGAGCAGCTTGCAAGGGTTCTAAAACACCACCAATTCCAACACCGCCAGAAAGATGCACATTTTTTCCAATTTGTGCACATGATCCCACAGTTGCCCAAGTATCTACCATTGTTCCTGAATCGACATATGCACCGATATTGACATACGAAGGCATCAAAATAACACCTGACGCAATAAAAGCACCGTATCTTGCTACCGCATGAGGAACGACACGCACACCTAATTCTTTATAATTTCGTTTTAACGCCATTTTATCGTGGAATTCAAACGGTCCGACTTCAATCGTCTCCATTTGACGAATAGGAAAATACATCACAACGGCTTTCTTTACCCATTCGTTCACTTGCCAACTTCCATCCGAAAGCGGTTCAGCTACACGTAGTCTTCCTTTATCAATTTCTTCAATAACCTGATTAATCGCATCGATGGTAGTTTGTTCTTTCAGTAATTTGCGATTTTCCCACGCTTTTTCTATTATTTCTCTCATAAAAGGTCTTTATTGTGTGTTCTTAATGCTTTTTCTACTTTTTTTTCGAATAATTGTATTGCTTACAAAAACAAAGAATTCGTTCTTATTCGTTTCCAAAAATAGTGCTTTTTATCGCTAAAGCAAGAACAAGAGATAGGCAACTCATCTAACAATTCTTTCTGCTCTCTTCTTTCGATTTGACACGTCTTCACTCTCTACATGAAATTCATGAAAAATCTATAACACTTCTTTCCATCGTTCTATTCAAATTCTCCGTACTTTTGCACTATGAAACGTGTAGTAGTTGGTTTGTCTGGCGGTGTTGACTCTAGTGTTACCGCTTATTTGCTGAAAGAGCAAGGGTATGAGGTCATCGGTATGTTCATGAAAAACTGGCACGATGAATCGGTGACGATTTCCAATGATTGCCCGTGGATTGACGATTCCAACGATGCTTTATTAATTGCCAATCAATTGGGTATTCCCTTTCAGGTGATTGATTTAAGTGTGGAATATAAATCACGTATTGTGGATTATATGTTTGCGGAATACGAAAAAGGAAGAACGCCCAATCCAGATGTTTTATGTAACCGAGAAATTAAATTTGATGCTTTCTTAAAAGCGGCCGTGAGCTTAGGCGCTGACTATGTTGCTACGGGTCATTATTGCCGAAAAACATCGGACGAAAACGGTATTCATCATCTTTTAGCGGGAAAAGACCCTTCTAAAGATCAATCGTATTTCTTATGTCAATTGAGTCAAGAACAATTGTCAAAAGCACTTTTTCCAATTGGCGATTATCTAAAATCAGAAGTACGTGAGATTGCCAAAAAAGCAGGTTTAGTAACGGCTGAAAAGAAAGATTCGCAAGGTTTGTGTTTCGTTGGAAAAATCAGTTTGCCTACTTTTTTACAACAACAATTATCTCCAAAAACAGGTGATGTGATTGAAATTCCAACTGATTTAGAAAAACTAAAAGCCTATCATGAAATACCTGCGACACTTGATCATGTTGAACAGTTAGCGATTCCTTTTTCGTTTGACAAAGCAGATGGCGTAAAAGTAACAGAACATCAAGGTGCTCATTATTATACCGTTGGACAACGCAAAGGACTACATATTGGTGGACGTCCACTCCCCTCTTTTGTATTGCAAATCGATACAGAAAACAACATTGTTTTTTCGGGTCAATCAGAAACACATCTTGGTCTAAATCGACATGCGTTAAAAGTGAACAACGACGAAATCCATTACGTCAATCCTGAGTTTAGACTAAAAGTCGGAGAATCTTACCAAATGGATGTCCGAATTCGCTATCGTCAGCCTTTACAGAAAGCAACGGTGATTCAAAAAGAAGATGGTCTTTACATGTTATTTGACAAGTTGCAACGTGGTATTACGCCAGGGCAATTTGCAGCTTGGTATTTAGGCGAAGAACTGATTGGTTCAGGTGTGATTGCCTAAAGAAATTTTTCTTTTGAGTGACGGGCAAAAAGTGAAGAGAGAAATACTCTTTTTCCAAAAATATTTCCTACATTTATCTATCCAAAAACAACCATTTGCGAAACGACATCCACCATACCAATCAAAAAGCATCCATTCCCATCAACGTATCTGTAAAAGACAACTATGGCAATGTGGTGGCGAGTGGCAATTACACCACAGCTGGCACCTACAACCTATCGTTTACGCCTGCGAGTTCAAGCGCTACTTACTCCCTCGAGTTTCACATGACCAAAGCGAGCGCATTCTGCTTTTTTAGAGTAGATGATGTGTTGGTGAGTTATGACGATACGACGTCGGTGACGGTTTGTAAGGAAGTGGAAGATGGGTATCGGTATGGGTTTAACTCGATGGAGAAGGACGACCAAGTCAAAGGACGTGGTAACAGCTATGATTTTGGGGCGAGGATGTATGATAGTAGATTAGGAAGATGGTTGACAATAGATGCAAAGGCAAGTAAATATCCCGATTTAAGTCCATACAATTTTGTTGCAAATTCTCCTTTGATTTACGTTGATCCTGATGGAAAGAAGATAGTCGCATATGATGAATATAGTCAAACAAAAACCCTCGATTATTTAGCTGATCAGTTTGGTGATGGAATTTTCAGTTTTAATAGAAAAGGGGTACTAAAAATTAAAAATAGAGCCTACAAAGCTTTTCTTACGAGTACAACTACCACAGATATTCAAAAAGAGCTTATTGAAGCGATAAAAGAAGTAGTTGTTGTAAAAAAAGAATATCAGTCATATGTTTTTGAAGAAGTTAGTAAAGTTAATATCTACCGAAATCCTCAACAAATTATAGGTAGAGAAGTGGTTGGAGTAGATATTAACGGTAAACCTATGGTACGCGACAAGATGGGTCCCATATATAATCAAAAAGATGGATCGCCAGGGATTACATTTAAAGGCAATAACATGAAAGGGGGTGGTACAGCCGTGTTTGGTCTAGAAGGCGTTGATCCTTTTATCGTAATAGCAGATAAAGAGGCTTCAATGGATAGGCTAAATACTTCTGAGAGCGATGCTGGAGGTGGCGATGAAACTAAAGCAGATCCATGCGCAAGTTGTGTGTTTATTCATGAATTTTTGGATCATATTTATTCGGAGGATATGAAGTCAGCAGATATTAATCGTTCTAAAAGTGAAAAAGTAAAGTATCATAGTAAAGCACTGCAGAACAAAGGCTCAAAACCTAGATCAGGTTCTGATCATTAGTAATTCTAGAATAAATCAGCACATGAAAACAAAAACAGGTTGGTTTTGCATCATAAAAGTTGGACTAGTTATGATAATCATAACGATTATTAATAGCTGTGGTGTCCAAAATCTTCGAAAATATAATCAAAAAATGCTCCAAAAATATTCTATTTTAGAAGTGAAAAATACTACAAAGGACACTCTTATATTTCCTCTTTTGGTTTTTAAAGATTTTGATATTTGCCCAAATTTACAAATAGCAACTAGAAACGCAGATATTATAATTACAGTAGATCTTGATTTAGTCAATTATGTACGGGTAGAAGATGCAGAACTTATTATTGATGGAAGATTACATTATTTGACCTCAAAAGTTCCCCCAGAAAGCTTAGCATATTTCTATCTTCCTAAATGCGCTATTTTGCCAGATGTGCATTCCTTCGATAGTCTACTAGTTAATTGTGAAAAATTGTGTATTAATGTTAACGGAGTCCAATTTGAAATACCCGTTTCTACTCTAAAAGTAATTCAGTAGGTGGGTAATGTACTCAATTATCGGATGTCTCATTTGCTCAATATTAAACCACTGATAATAGTGTTTTAATAGTTTGAACACATTAAATACCCCAGCAACATCTACCATTTTTCTATGCTAACCACTCCGTTCTAACGTCAAATCCTAAAAATCCATGTTTACAAATGACTTTCCAAAAATATTTCCTACATTTATCTATCCAAAAAACAACCATTTGCGAAACTACGCCCACCATATCAATCAAAAAGAACTAATTCCCATCAAAGTTTCTGTAAAAGACAACTATGGCAATGTGGTGGCAAGTGGCAATTATACGACGGCAGGCACCTACAACCTATCGTTTACGCCTGCGAGTGCAAGCGCTACTTACACCCTCGAGTTTAACATGACCAAAGCCAGCGCATTCTGCTTTTTTAGAGTGGATGATGTGTTGGTGAGTTATGACGATACAACTACGGTGACGGTTTGTAAGGAGGTGGAAGATTCTTATCCAAGAGGCTTTAATGGACAACTTCGTGACGACCAAGTAAGTGGAAAAGGAAACAGCTACACCGCAGAGTTTTGGCAGTATGACAGCCGATTAGGTAGAAGATGGAATGTTGACCCTGTTGTGAAACACAATGAAAGTCCTTATGCAACATTTGCAAATAACCCAATATACTTTAATGACCCAGATGGAAAAGATGCTATTATTACAATAGACGGTAATAATATAACTGTTTCTGCTAAGATATATATAATGAACAGCGGAAAGAACAAAATAAATGTAGCAAAAGCTCAAAAAGCTATTATGAAGTATTGGGGGGCGGACTTTTCTTATACTGATGAAGCTGGTAAAAAGTATAATGTGAAATTTGACATTCAGGTAATGGAAGCAAATGGAACAGAAGATCCTAATGATGCAAGCAAAAATT
>JBEBRN010000032.1:0-31384 GCA_040394775.1 Taishania pollutisoli | reverse complement strand
CTTCAATTTGTTTTTTGAAAAGTGGAATAACGGATCCGTTTGACCCCAAGACATTGCCAAATCGTGTTGTGATAAATTTTGTTTTCTGTTGCTGGTTTAAAAATTGCGTATAAATTTCAGCGACTCTTTTGCTAGCTCCCATCACATTGGTAGGATTGACTGCTTTGTCAGTTGAAATCATGACAAACTTTTTGACATTATATTGAAGTGCTAAGTCAGCCACGTTTTTAGTTCCTAAAATGTTAGTGTTATATGCTTCGTACGGATTGTCTTCCATCAAAGGAACGTGCTTGTAGGCTGCTGCGTGAAAAATATATGCTGGATGAAAATGGGCAAACACTTTTTCCAACCGTTCTCTATTGGTGACGTCTGCAATCACCGTTTCAAAATTCAATTCTGGATAATTTGATTTCAACTCGTTTTCAATCTCGTATAGCGGTGATTCTGCTTGATCAAGTAAGATAATTTTTTCCGGTTGATAATCGGCAATCTGTTTTACTAATCCACTTCCGATAGAACCTGCAGCGCCAGTAACCAGTATCACTTTGTGATTAAGTTCAGTAGCAATTTTATCTTGACTAAGTGTAATTGGCTTTCTTCCTAACAAATCTTCGATACTAATTTTATTAATTTGTTTAGTGGAAAATTCGCCATTTATCCATGATTTCACACTTGGCACTTGTTGTACTTCAACGCGGTGTTTTAAACAGGTTTCAACTACTGCCGCACGTTTTAATGGATCTGGTTTTTGAATAGCTACGACCACTCGTTGTACGTCATTTTCGGTAAGTAATTTTTCTAATTGTGAAGTGTGATATATTTTCAATCCTTCTAGTAATGAATTTTTCTTTTTGATGTCATCATCTAAATAGCCTAAAATAGTGATATTTAACTGTTGATCTTTCTCAACACTTCGTTTGGTGACAAGTCCAGATACGCCCGAACCATAAATTAGAATATGGGTTTCTTTTGAGGTGTTTTTAATGGAGTCTAAATACATGAATTTAATGGCAGCACGATAGCCCATTAGAAATAAAATCGACAACATTAATTCCATTGCAAGAATGGAGACAGGTAGAAAATAATAGCCATCCATCCATTGGTAACGAATGACACTAAAGATGATAAAGGTAAGTGTGGAAGCCACAGAAACTTTTACCACATTGATAAATTCAGGCGATGAAGAGTGACGAACAATGGCGCGATGTGTTTTTAAAAGGAGTAAATAGGTTAATTTAATCGCTATAAAAATGATAATTGAAAATTTAATTAGCTCTAATTCAGATAGTAATTCTGCTCCAGTAAACGTAAAATCAAAGCGAATGATAATCGCCATGAACAAGGCAAATATCGATAATAAGATATCTATTAACAGAATAAAAAATCGAGGAACAGTTCGATCTGGAAACTTCATGATATATTTATTCATTTTTTCAATTTTAAGTATATTTTTCGGATGATGTTATACCAAAAAGGATTTTTATTCCATGAAATTTGATAATAATAATGATCTTCTGTTCCAAAGTACTGATTAAATCGTTTTACACCAGGAACTTCAGAGCCGTCAAAATCAAATAATTTTCCTTTTGTTAACGTTTCTTGTATTTGTTGATGCATAGCCAAATACATACCACCTAATTTCTTTCCCATTTCGTTGGAACCTCCTTTAATGTAAACATCTCGTTCTTTGCCTTTAAAAAAAAACAATCCACCGATGACTTTATCTTGATAACGAATTTCTTTTATAATCAGCTTGTTATAATCCTGTAATGTACTGAATAATTGAAATAATAATTGCTGTTTCTCGTGATCAAAACCAGGAATCTTTTCACCTAATTCTCCTGCTAAAATTTGAAATGCAGTGGCAATATCCTGACTTTCTACAACCGTTATGTCATTTTTCAGCGCTTTATTAATGTTACGTTCTGCATGTTTTTCTAATCGCAGTTGGCGCACTAGTTGATAACTCCTTTGATGATTATTGATTGCAAAATTGGTTTGGAAAATACCGCCTTTAAACTGTTGTTTTAAAGTAGATAACGCTGATTCTACTTCAGTAAGTGACCATTCTCCCAAAAATTGATGTTCCCGAACAAACGGTGCAACCGTCACATTTTCAATGCCTAATCTTTTAGAAGTAGAGAATGCAAATCCTTTTGAGTAGTCATCGTTCACGTAGATATACCAGTTTTCTGAAATAGCGGAAAGATACCAGCTGTAGTCATAAGGGCCGCTCTCATTTGCGTAAACAAGTGCATCCCAACGGGTAGTATCTACTTTATAATGCGGTATAATGTGCATGTAAACAAAGATATCATTGTTTTTTTAAATTTGTAGTTGAATATTGGAATAAATGAAAGAAATAGAGCGTAAATTCCTTGTCGATTCTGAAAAGTGGAAGTCTGCCCAAAAAGATAGTGGAAAATCCATTCAACAGGGATATATTTTTAATGAAAGCAATGGTGTTCTACGCGTTCGTATAAAGGGTAGTCAAGGGTTTATTACCATCAAATCTCAAAATAAAGGGATGACACGGTTGGAGTTTGAATATGAAATCCCGTTGAACGAAGCCGAAGAATTACTTCAAACGATGTGTCCTGTCTATCTTACTAAAACCCGATTTAAAACCCTTATAGGTGAACATACGTGGGAAGTGGATGAGTTTCATGGGAAGTTAGCACCACTAATCCTAGCAGAAATTGAGTTGCGCGAAGAAAAAGAGCTATTTCAACTACCTGATTTTGTGACAAGAGAAGTAACTTTTGACAACAATTACTATAATTCCGAATTGATTAAAAAACTGTCTTAAATTGTCATGAAATACAGAGCATTATTAGATAAAAGTAAAGAGGAACTTTCGGAGAATAAAAAGTTTTTTCAAAAGTTAAAAAAAGCCAATCATCGAACGTTAGACCAAGCGTTTCATGAGCAACATGAGAAGGCGTTTAAATCGATTAACTGTTTATCCTGTGCGAATTGTTGTAAAACGACGAGTCCTATTTTTAGAGATATTGACATTAAGCGAATTGCTAAACGATTTCGTGTTTCCGAGGCAAAGTTTATCGATTCTTATTTAAGAATAGATGAAGATAATGATTTTGTTTTGCAAACAGCACCTTGTCCTTTTTTAGATTTATCGGATAATAAATGTTCTATTTATGAAGACAGACCTTTGGCTTGTCGGGAATATCCACATACAAATCGAAAAAATATGTATCAAATCTTAGATTTAACGCTAAAAAATACGGAGATTTGTCCAGCGGTTTCTCAAATAGTTACTAATTTAAAAGACAAAATTTAATTATGGACACGGTTTTAACAAAAGAATTTATTCGTTGGCATGATGATGAAGTGCTAAGACTAAAAACAAATGATAAATCATTGGTGTTGCATTATTTTGGCAGTTTTAAAGAAGATTTAATCTACCGACTTTCAGAGACTATTGAAGAGAAACTTTTAGCTGCTGATTTCAGTTATACACTTGTGAAAAAAGTTTTTTCATCGGTAACTGAAGCCATTAACAATATCATCAAACACGGTGAGAAAGCGGAGTCAAGTGTTGGTGCATTGATTGTTTACACGCAAGAGAATAAGATCAAAGTTATTATTTCAAATATCGTAACGCGTTCAAAGTCAAGCGCTATAAAACTTGCTATTGATGAATTGAATACGTTAAGTCGAAAAGATATGAATTTCCGTTTCTACGATTTAATGAAGCGCTCCATTGTGAGTAATACCTCTAGTCTTGGAATTGGTATTCTTTCCATCCGATTGAATAGTAGTTCATCGTTAAAATTTGATTTTCACGAATTGAATTCTGATTTTAGTATTTTTTCGTTGCGTTTTGAAGTAGAGGCGGCTAATTAATTACCCTACATTTATCTCATCACCATCATTGACAACATAGGTATTCTCAAAAACGGCTTTCGCTTCGTTTAAATGGTCTGTAATTCCTTTGTAACGCGCACTTAGATGTCCGAGAATTAATTTCTTCACGTTGGCTTTTAGAGCAATGGTAGCAGCTTGTTCCGCAGTGGAATGATAGGTTTTTTTTGCTCTATCTTGCATCTCTTTGGTAAATGTTGCTTCGTGATAAAGTAAATCTGAATTTAAGATGTGTGGAATGATTGCTTCATCATATTTCGTATCGGAACAAAAGGCATATTTGAGTGATCTATCAGCTGGACTTGTATATTCCTGATGATTATAAAAAGTACCATTCATATCCGTATAATCCTTACTATCCTTGAATAATTGGGCAGCAGGAATGGGAACTTGATCTAATTCAAATTTAAATTTATTGATTTTCAGTTTTTTAGGGCATTCTTCAATGACATATCCGTTCGTTGGTATTCCGTGATTGAGTGGAAATACGTTGATACTGATTACATCGTCGTTGTAAATTTCCTTTGAAACATCTCCATTTAGTGCAATGAATTCAATTTCAAATCCTAACTTAAATCCATCCATCTCAATTTGCATTTTGAGAATACTCTCTAAGAATGCAGGAGCATAAATCATTAATTTACGATCTCTTCCCAATAAGTTCATGGTGGAAAGTAATCCCACTAGTCCAAAATAATGGTCGCCATGAAGATGAGAAATGAGAACAATATCGATTCTTTGAAGTTGAACTTTGTGTTTGCGTAGTTGCATTTGAGTGCCTTCTGCGCAATCGATTAAAATATGTCTATTATTACAAAAAACATATTGCGATGTGGGATTCCTTAAATTAGTAGGTAAGGCAGATCCTGAGCCTAAAATGAGTACTTTGAATCCCATTAAATTAATTACATCATAGCTTCTTCAGCATTCTCGATAGTGTCGACTAATGTTAAGACTTTGTCTAATTGAGCAATTGTAATTAACTTATTGACCATTGGTTGAGCGCCACAAACGATAAACTTTCCGTTTGTATCTCTACAAAAACGATGTCCCACTAATAAGGCACTTAATCCTGAAGAATCACAGTACTTGGAGGTGCTTAAATCCAAGATGATTTTATTGCGAGAATCATTTTGAAGTTGCGTAAATAAATCGCGCAATTCTGGTGCATTGGTAGCGTCAATTTTTTCTACGTTACTGATAAGTATATCGTATTCAGGCTTTTTAACTATTTCAAATTTCATAATCGTTCAAGTTCGCTCTAAAGATAATAAAATTTTATAATAGAATATGGAGAGGACTATCTTTTTAAAGATTTAAGAACAATTTTATCCTTTTAGTTTCTTTACGATATTAGTTGTTGAAAATCCTTCTTCCAGATGAATGGTTTCCACTTTTCCTCCATTCGATTTGACACTATCACTTCCGACGATGTATGTTTTTTTAGTCGAATCGGTTTCGTCTGCATCGTAGTCTGCCCCTTTTACAAGAACGTTTGGAGCGATTTCATCAATAATTTGAATAGGAGTGGCGTCATCGTAAATTACAATGCAATCAGTGAAAGCAAGGGCTGCTAAAAGTATAGCGCGAGATTGCTCATCGTTGATAGGACGTTCAGGTCCTTTTTGTTGTGCTCTAACGGATAAGTCAGAGTTTAAACCAATAATTAATCGCTGACCTAAATCCGCACTTTTAGCTAAATAAACCACATGGCCACGGTGTAAAATATCGAAACAACCGTTGGTGAAAACAACTGTCTCGCCATTTTTTTGCCATTCTTTTGTCAAAGATTTCGCTTTGTTTAAATCGACAATTTTATTCAATAATTGGTCCAGATGATGCTTTTCCATAAGATTTTGTGAGTATGAAAAGTGATATTACACCTAGTAAAATTACTAATAGTGTTTGAAAGCTCCAAATAATCATTCCTAAAGCATTTCCAATTGCTTGTGCATTTGTAATGGTATCTTTTTCAACTATTCCAATGACAATACCTATCAATAGAGGAAATGCGCCAATTCCACCGTTGGTAAAGACAATTCCTACTGAACCAGCAATAAAAGCTAATAAAACGGTGTTGAATGAAATGGTGGTAGTTTCTGGGATACTTAGAAAGCAGACATAGAAGTAAAGTATGTACAATCCCCAAATAAGGATAGAATAGAAAAAGTATAAACCAAATTGACGCATTTTAAAAATAGAGAAAATACCACTAAAAAGTCCCGTTATGAATTGCGTCATTTTCTCTTTGAATTTTGGAACAAAGAAAAATAGTAGAAGTAAAATCAGTGTGAAAATTCCAAATACGAGGTAGAGATAAAGACGAAAAGAACTATCTTTCTGTAAACCAAAAGTGCTTTGAATACTTTCAAGTATGAGTTCAAAATTTCCAATGTTTAGAAAATAGGTAGTGACAACAATGCTTCCAAGAAAAACCATGTCGACGATTCTTTCAGAAATGATGGTTCCAAATGATTTAGCAAAAGGCACATTTTCAGATCGTAATAGCATCACTGATCGAGAAGCTTCACCGGCGCGTGGAATGGTTAAATTAATGATGTATCCGACCATCAATGAATGATAACGATTTTTGAATTTTGTAGGATAACCAATTGGTTCTAACGTGAGTTTCCATCTTTCTGCTCGAATGACAAAAGCAATGTAACTTAGGACAAGCGAAAGAATAATCCACCAATAATTGGCGGTATAAATTGCATTGTAAAATTCTTTTAATTGCTCTTCCTCCATTTGATGAAAGAAAAACCATAGCAGATAAATACCAACACTTAAAGGAACTGTAACTTTTGCAATTTTAATGAGAATGGACTTCATTAATCGATGAGATGGTTATTATCATCAGGGAAAATCATTTGTGGTTTGAAATTTTTTGCTTCTTCCATTTCCATCGTCGCATAGCTGATGATAATGACAATATCTCCAACAGCGACTTTTCGTGCAGCTGGACCATTTAAACAAATCGTTCCTGATTGACGATCTCCTTTGATGACATATGTTTCCAATCGTTCGCCGTTATTAACGTTGACGATTTGTACTTTCTCACCTTCGATAATGTTGGCAGCTTCCATTAAATCCTCATCAATCGTGATACTACCTATGTAGTTCAAATCGGCTTGTGTAACTTTTACACGATGAATTTTAGATTTAAAAACTTGTATTAACATCTCTTGTTCCTCCGTTTATTTTTGAATGCGCAAAGGTAAATAAAAATTTAGGTAACTACCTATAAGTTACTTAAAGTTTGGCTAATTGAGATGAATATCATTGATATTTATTCCATTTAAATGGATGTAAATAGAAAATAAACAATTCAATTTTCAAGATATTGCAATTTCTATTATGTCAAATTCTTGATAGATAATCGGATTATTTCCGATTATCTATCAAGAATTTGACAATTAATTGTATTCTAATTTTTTATCAAAAGTACCTCAATAGAAATAACTGATTTCAATCATATTTGGTGATTGGCTATTTTACTACTTTTCCATCCAAAATTAAGGTATATCAAAAATAATATGATCACGAAAGAATTATTAGATCCTCGCAGCATAGTTATCATCGGCGCTTCAAACGACACATCCAAACCAGGAGGTAAGGTATTGAAAAACATTATCGATCATCATTTCAACGGCGAACTTTACGCTGTTAACCCAAAAGAGACGAACGTTCAAGGAATCACGTGTTATAGCTCTGTTAAAGAGTTACCGCAAGTTGACTTGGCCATCATAGCTGTTGCAGCAAATTATGTGGAAGAAACCATGCGTGTTTTGGCAGAACAGAAAAATTGTAAAGCATTTATCTTATTCTCCGCTGGTTTTAGTGAAACTGGAGACGAAGGTAGGATCTTAGAAGAAAGATTGGTTGCAATAGCCAATAATGCAGGTGCATCGTTTGTAGGGCCTAATTGTATTGGTATTATTACGGGGAAATATAAAGGTGTTTTCGCAGGACCAATTCCTGAATATGATCCAATGGGTTGTGATTGTGTCTCGGCTTCTGGAGCAACGATGGTGTATATCTTAGAAGTAGCGATTCCACGTGGTTTGAAATTTAGAAATATTTATTCCATTGGAAATAGTGCTCAAATTGGCGTAGAAGATATCTTGGAATATTGGGACGAAACCTTTGATCCGAAAACAAGCTCTCGTATTAAATTGCTTTACATGGAGCAAATTTCTGATCCACAACGCTTTTTAAAACACGCCCGTTCTTTGACCAATAAAGGATGTCGCATTGCGGCGATAAAAGCAGGCGCAACAGAAGCGGGTTCGCGAGCAGTATCTTCACATACAGGTGCATTGGCAGGTTCCAATAGTGCTGTGAATGCATTATTCCGTAAAGCGGGTATTATCCGTTGTTACAGTAGAGTAGAGTTGGTGTATGTAGCGGCCGTTTTTACGATTACGAAATTAGTCGGAAAACGATTGGCGATTATCACACATGCTGGAGGTCCAGGCGTTATGCTAGCGGATGTACTGACGAAAAATGGCATGAGCGTTCCAGTGATTGAAGGTCCTAAGGCAGATGCTTTACTTTCTAAATTGTATCCAGGTTCTTCTGTGGCGAATCCAATCGACTTTTTAGCGACTGGAACAGCCCAACAACTCGGTGAAATATTAGATGCCGTTGAAAATGATTTTGATGAAATAGATGGTGCAGTTGTCGTGTTTGGAACTACAGGAATGTGGAAAGTAGACGATGTATATGAAGTGTTACACGATAAAATGAATTCGTGTAAAAAACCGATATTCCCCATTTTACCTTCTGTTGTTCAAGCAGCAGACGAAGTAAGTCATTTTCATTCAAAAGGACATGTGAATTTTGTCGACGAGGTGAGTTTTGGTTACGTTTTATCACGTGTTACCAAAACACCTATTCCGTATGCTGACCCAGATTTACCATACATTAACACTAAAGCTATTAGAGCCATAATAGATCAATCAGAAAATGGGTTTATACCTGCAGATAAAGTATTTGAATTGTTTGATGCTGTGGGTATTGACCGTGTGAGACAAGCAACTGTAAGTAAAGTAGATATTGCGGTTCGAAAATCATTGGAATTAGGTTTTCCACTCGTCATGAAAGTTTCTGGACCAATCCATAAATCCGATATTGGTGGCGTTGTTATTGGTGTAAGTACAGTCGAAGAAGTTAGAAATGAATTCAACCGTTTAATGAGTCTTCAAGATGCCGATGGAGTAATCATGCAACAACAATTGAGCGGAACGGAAATTTACATTGGAGCCAAAGAAGAAGAATTATATGGTCATCAGATTTTAGTGGGCCTTGGAGGTGTTTTTGTCGAAGTATTTAAAGATGTTTCTTCTGGTTTAGCACCGATAAGCCGTGAAGAAGCTTTGGCCATGTTAAAACGGCTGAAATCCTATCCAATTATCCAAGGAACACGTGGGAAAGAAGGTGTGAATGAAGAATTGATTATTGATGTGATTTTGAAATTATCGGCTTTGGTGGCTGCTGCTCCAGAAATTAGCGAGATGGATATCAATCCTTTGTTAGGAAATATGAAGCAATTAGTAGCGGTGGATGCACGTATTTGTTTGGTGAAGAATTAATGTTTTATTAGGGTGATGTTTTTTTAACCGCAATGACGCAATGAATGCGCAAGGGTCGCAAAGAATAATTTTTCAGTGAGAAACCACGCTCTCATTCTCACTCTGATCATTCTGTGTTATCTGTGAGCCAACACCCAAAAAATCCCCACGCAAGTCCCAATAGAGACAAGAATATTAACAACCGCAATAAGATAATCTCCCGATTGAAATAAGTCAAAGGTTTCTTTGCTGAATGTTGAAAAAGTACTCATTCCTCCACACAAGCCGATGAAAAGAAAAAGCTGCCAAAAACTAGTTTGAGGTCTGAAGAAATAAATGGTCAGTGCCAAAATTACACACGCCGATGTATTCGCGATAAATGTATTCAGCGGAAAGTTGAATGTAAATGGAATTTTCCCAATACTAAAGCGAATTAAACTTCCTATTCCGCCACCGATAAAAACTGCTAACCAATTCATTTATATAATATTATTCTAAATGTTGTTCCAACACCAACTTCTGTTTTCAACACAAAGACTTTTCCTTTGTGGTATTCTTTAATAATGCGTTTAACCAGTGAAAGTCCCAATCCCCATCCGCGTTTTTTAGACGTAAATCCAGGTTTGAAGATATTTTTCACATCCTTTTGAGGAATACCTTTTCCTGTATCTGAAATATCGATGTAAACACTTCTACCTTCGTTGGAAAGATGAACGTGTACTTCGCCTTGAGAACGCATCGCATCGACGGCATTTTTGATAATATTCTCACCGACCCAAGACATTAATGGTCGATTGTGTAAGACTTCGATTGTTTCGGAAGTCGTGGAAAAACTAATTTTAATTTTATCGGAAACACGTGTTTGAAAATAGTCGGTTATCGATTTAAATGTGGAAACAATATCGGTTTCATCCAATAAGGTTTCAGAACCAATCTTAGAAAAACGATTCGAAACACTTTCTAACCGCGTGACGTCTTTCCGCATTTCCGTAATGATATCTTGCTCTACATTTTGAGCATCGAGTAATTCAATCCAAGCAATAAGAGAAGATAAAGGGGTTCCGAGTTGATGCGCCGTTTCTTTCGCCATTCCTGCCCAAACTTGGTTTTGTTCAGCTTTTCGGAAAGTGCTAAAAATCAAATAAGCGACTAATATAAACAAGGCGATGATGATAATCTGAATGTAAGGGAAATATTGAAGTTGCTTTAACTCACTACTTTGGTCAAAATAAAGGACACTATTTTGCGCATTAGAAAACACGATATCTATCGGGCGATTGGCACTCGCTAATTCATTCATCGTTAGACTTAGCTGTTCTTTCGATATCTTGTCAGCAGGTAGGTTGGTGGCAATAATCGAATCTTTATCCTTGTCAATCAGTAAGATAGGGACGAGGTTTTTATTGAGAATGAGCTCTTTGTTAAATGCTTGAATGAGTGAGTCACGTTCGAATTCAAGATGCTCAATACTGTATGAGTTACCATACGAATAGGTCATAAACAAGCCTTCGTATACTTCAATCGTAAAAGAGCGTTTTTCATTTATCCATTGTTTACTCAATGTTTTCAAGGAATCTTGATAGACCTTTTCGGCAGTTGCTCGATCGAGTGATGGATTACTTTTGCGTAGTGTATGCGTATCGAATTTCAAGTTAATATGAGATGTGACATCACCTTTATTATCCGTCACAATTACTGGAATGTTTTTGTTTTTAGAGATAATTTTTAGCGGTAAAGTATAATCGACTTCAACCTCTAAGTTGGAAGGCATGGAGATCGTTTTGGTCGCTTCAATCCAAAGCTCCATTTCCCCTTTTTCCTTCAGCTTCAGTTCGGTGAATGAATAATTGGTCAATTGAACTAGTTCGACTTTCTTTTTGATAGCATCTGCCCAGGTTTGTGCACGTTCACGTTCTCTAAAACGTACTTTGTCGACGATCGAATTGGAAAAATAGATAGAAACGGCCATTAGCATCAATGCTATGACTAATAAAAAAACTTCCCACTTCTGTTTGTTCGAGTAAAGATTCATTTTGAAAAATAATCAACCCTAAAATTAAACGTTTATTGTATTTTGAGCTAAATTTAATCCGATTATCTATCTTTAGCTATATGAAATACGGTTTTTATCTATTTTTAGTTCCTTTTTTTCTGCTTTCGTGCAAACAAGAACAGCCGAAAGAGACAAAATTAACGCAATTCCACCGACAATGGATAAAGCCGACTTTGTGGATTTCGGAATTACAAGAATATTATAATTTCCCGAATTGGTTTGACGATTCTTTAATTGCAGCGAATGGCATTCATGAGATTCAACAAAAAGAATACTTTGTCAAATATGGCGATATTAAAGAAGTAGATCTCAAAGATTTATCTCCTGATGAGGTTATTACCTATTATTTTGACGATTCTGGAAAAGTTATTTCAGTCAAAAAAGAGGAGTTTAACAATCTTGTTTTGTACAAGAAAAAGATGATTCAATATGAGTCAAAATCGTTCGATTCTACTTTTTACTTTTCATCATACCAGTCGAAGTCGGAGATGCCAACTGATTTAATTCCTGAAGGTTACAAAGCACCGAATGACAATCAATATGTGAAAGACAATCAAAATTCCAATTATACGTCGTTTTATAATTCAGAGAGCGATAAATACTTATTCTTCATCACTAATAAAAGTCATATCAGTCCAATTGCTATCGACACGATGTTATCGCCGAGTCCAAAAGATATTATCGTTATTTCAAATTTCTTATTTCCTGAAAAAATTTACAGTGTCGAAAATAAAGTCTTAGAATCCAATGTTCTAGAATTTAAATACGATCGATTTAAGAATTTAATTCACTACAGTTATCGCCAAAAGTCGAGCCGAGTCGAATCGGCTGTTGTATACAATCAAAAGGGTTTCTTAATCGGCTTTAAGAATGATGTCTTTAATGGAAACGATTTAGTGAAAACGCAAATGATGTCTTTGTCGATTAACAAAATTGGACAACCTTTGATGATGTATGAGAATACGCATAAACCATTTTTGAAGAGGGTAGTGAGGTTGGAGTATGAGTGATATTTTAAACAATAAAGACGCTATGATGAAAGAAAAAGGTCAATTAGTAGGTGGTTTAATTGTGCTAGTATTAATGAGTACGAGTTGTAAAAAGAATTACACGTGCATGTGTACGAATATTGGTGGACCCGTTGACGTTTTTACCATAAGAGACACTAAGAAGAAAGCTCAATCTGAATGTCAGGAGTATTATGAAAAGTATTACGGCTATTATTGGAGTGAAACCTTTTGTAAGATTAAGTAATTACGAATCATTAGATATTACATTTTTTTTAATGAAAAACAAAATCTACATAAAGCTAATCCTCATACTTTCTTTTGTATTCATGAATTCATTTTTATACGGACAGAGAACAGTTAATAAGATAAAGCCATACGATCGTGATTTGAATTTTGAAATATGTGAATACTTTCGTAATGATAGTTTGATTTGTACTTCGAATTACGATACGATTACTAATCGGGAGGTATTCTTGACAGTAGAGGAAAGACCTTATTTTGGAGATAGTATTTCTTATAGGTCTGCTATTATGTCTTATTTGGCGAAAAATACTTATTATCCAATAAATCAGTTATGTGAAACTGGGAAAGTAATTGTTCAATTTATAGTTCAAATAGATGGAACATTGACGGACTTCACAATTATCCGCGGGCTTTACCCTGATTATGATGAAGAAGCACTCAAAGCATTAAGAAAAATGCCAAAATGGACCCCTGGTAAATGCAATGGAGAAAAAGTGCCAGTATATTATATTGTTCCAGTTGAATTTGGAATGGAAAGATAAGTTTGCCCTGAAAGATTTAACGACAATTATACGAATAAATAAAAGTTCTGGGTATGGCTTCATTAATGATAAAGGCGATACTATTATTCCTTTAGGAAAGTATCAATTTTTAAACCCTATAGATGAAAAAGGGATGATATTTGCGACTAATCATAAAGGTAAAAGTGGATTTATAGATATAAAAGAGAATATTATTATACCCTTTATTTATGATAAACTTGGTGTCTTTAGTTGTAATTTAGCCTTTGCCAAAAAGAATAGATTCTTTGGTTACTTGAATCGCAAAAGGGAAACAATAGTTGATTTTCAATTTTCGGAGGCAGGATATTTTAATAAATCTGGAATAGCGGAGGTTAAGAAAAAGAGTGGATACGGTTTAATAGATACTTTGGGGGTTTTTAAAATTGATTGCATCTATGATAATATTGATTATGACCATGAAAATCAATTAGCAATAGTTAAAAAGAATAATAAATGGGCATTCTATTTCAAGAATACGGAGACTATCACGGATTTTGAATTTGATGAAATAATTAAAACATCCAATCGAATTCCTGAAAAAAGACATTATAGTTCAGTTAAAGACCTCTCCTTTAATAGAAATCTTGCTCTTGTAAAAAAGAATAACCAATTTTCACTTATAGATAAAGATCTTAAAGAAATAGTAAAATATGGCACGTATGATTATATAAATCCAATGAACTGTTATGGATTTTCAATTGTAAGAAATCATAATAAATATGGTATTATTGATTCGTTAGGTAAGCTAAAAGTTCCATTAATATATGATTTAATATCAACAGAACCTGCAATTTCGTATGGTAACGAATTTACCACTTTTTTAGTGGAGAAAAATGGCAAATATCAGATTCTTAATAGTTCTGCTGAATTGGAAATTAAAAAGAGTTTTGATAAAGTGGATGCTATATTAGACAATTATTATTTAGCGTATGAAGGTAATTTAGTTTATCTTATTGATGATAATGGAAAAGTTGTTTCTAATAAATATAAAGGCTATTATGATTTTGATGAAGGATTTATAGTTAGGTTAGGTAATAAAATGGGTGCAATTGATTATTCTGGTAAAATCATTTTGCCATTTATCTATGATTCACTAACTTATCCAGATTATGAAGAATGTCTATATGCTAAAAAAGAAGGGAGATTTGGAGTGATTGATTTTGAAGGAAATGTTCTTGTTCCTTTTGAATATGATTTTATTACAAGAGTATGGTATGATAGCTATGAAAATTATGAAGGAAATTTGATTGTTCAGAAGAATAATAAGCTAGGTACAGTTAATATGAAAAACAAAATAGCTATACCCATTATTTATGACGCTATTTCTGGTTGGATAGAATATAGTCCTGATGAACATTATGTCAAAAAAGATGGAAAGTATGGAATGGTAAAACCAAATGGAGAAACAATGATACCATGCATTTATGACTACATCTTCTATTATTCTAGAAAGACAATTCTAGCAGTAAAGAATGGAAAATATGGTATTCTAAACCGAGAAAATAAAATTATTATACCTTTTGACTATGAAGTATTGATTGTTGATGTTGATTTTTGGGGATATGAAGATAATCACAAAGATAAGTTAGTTCTTTTAAAAGATGGGAAATGGTATTATTATAGTGTAGATGGCAAACTTATAGCCAAAGATATTGCAGAAAGTGAGATTTTAAAAAAATACCCAAATGCAAAAGTTAAAATTGATTATTCGCTCGACGATGAATTGATACATGTGAAATAATATCAATTCATTCTACAATCACTTCTCCGTCCCAAAAAAACGTTCAATCATTTCCTTATTTTGCTTTTTAATAGCTTGTAAAGGTTCTGAAGACCGTACTAATACTTTTTTCACGGGCTTGTTAAATATTTTCGTCATGAAGCGTTGCGCTGGATGAACGGCCGCTGAAAAACGACCAAAATAACTATCAATAGTATCCGCTCTAAATTGTAATATTTCTTCCAGTAAAGCACCGTCTGCATAATTTCCACAGTGAAAATTAATTTTCGCAAATGTGTTGGGTGGAAAATCTACTTTTCCCATACCGTAAGCATGAAACGCTCTAGATAGAAAATCTTTATAGAGAATACGACAGCTTTCACCGCCACCTAAATTAAATGTTCGATGCATCAACGCCTCTTTTTTACCAATTGAGTTCACAAAAGCGCGTGCCGTATCTTCAACGGTACATATTTCCATGATGGTTTCTAAGGGCATATGAAACATTAATTTCGAAATCTTATGATTACCAATTCCCATGATGGCAGAAAGTCGGTAAATCGACCAATTTAATTTACTTTCTCTAATCGATTTCTCGGCTGCTATTTTTGTTACAGCATATTCGTCTCCAAGGCTTGGAGTTAATGGGTCAGTTGTGTAAATATCGGGTGTTTCACATCTATCACCATAGCAGGCAACAGAGGAACTATACAATAAAAATGCATGAGGAGAAACTTCTTCTAGCGCTGCAATCACATTTCTTGTTCCTTCGGTATTTACATGATTCGTTAATTGAGGTTCATCATCTGCGAGTGGTGGAATGATAGCCGCTAAATGAATGACATATTCCTGATTTTGACAGGCACGTTTGACATCCTCATGATTAGTAATCGTCCCATTCACCACATTTATTCCTGGATATGGTTTTAAAATTTTATTTGTTTTTTTGCTAGGTTGTACAAAAACCGTGATACTTTCTGGAGATTGTTTGGCATATACTTGCTTTAAAACTTCTTTCCCGATAGAACCTGTGGCTCCAGTTATTAATACTGAGTAATCTTTCATTTTATTTAATAATATTTTGCTTTAACTGTTACTGTTTTATCTGAATGTAAAGTGAATTTAAAATCGTTAAATGTGGGTGTTCTCCATTTGTTGTGCCAATAATCGCCAAATCCAAAACCCTCTGATGGTAAAACCCAACCGTAATCTATTTTTCCATTGGAATTTTCATCATCCATTATGGCTACACCATATACTCCTTCTGGAAGATTTTTAAAAGTAAAAGTAACCGAACCATTCATTAAATTCTTTTTAGGTAAATATATACGTCTGTCTTTATCAGAATAGCGTGCTTCAAATTCTTGTTGATTTTTATATAAATCTAATTGTAGTTTACCATTATTGTTGCGTAGAGAAGTCACGACAATCGTTAACGTATATGTATTTCCGCTAGATGTAGTTTCAACAAGATCACTTTTCGTATAAGTTAAACTAACAAGAGTGAATGTAGCAATTAATGATAGAATTGTAAAAAGACTTTTTTTAAGAATTTGCATTTAGCGAGGATTTATAGTTGATTGAAGTCATAATATTAAATATTAATATTGGATAATCTAAAAATAATTAATTTTCAGAGGTAATTTCATCGATTTTTTAAACTAAATTTTCAAGGTGTTAACCGTAGAATAAATCTTTCTGTAATTAGTTTTCAATTATTATAACGTAGTTAGTACTCATTCTATTATTTTTGATATGATCTTTTTTTTATTTTGGAAGTGTAAGTCATCAAGTTACTATTTATAATTTAACTATTTTTAACGCTTAATAAAATGGATTCATGCTTTTTACACCTGTTACAATAGGTCCAATAACCTTACGAAATCGTTCGATACGTGCTGCTGCATTTGAAGGAATGTGCCCGAATCATAAGATAACACCTCAGTTAATTGATTACCACGAGCAAGTAGCGAAAGGTGGTATTGGTATGACTACTGTGGCTTATGCAGCTGTGCAAAGAAGTGGATTGTCATTCCCACATCAATTGTTAATTGAAGAAAAAGGATTAGCGGATTTAACAAAACTAGCAGAAAAAGTACATCAGCATAACGCTAAAATTAGTATTCAATTGGGTCATTGTGGTAATATGGCTAAGCGTGGTGTGATTGGTAGTCGACCGCTTTCTTCTTCCACGCACATAAACTTGTACGCACCTTCTTTCCCAAGAAAGATGAATCAAAAAGAGATTGATGAAGCGATTAAAGCTTTCGGAGACAGTGTTCGGATAGTGAAAAAAGCAGGTTTTGATGCTGTTGAAATTCATGCCGGTCACGGTTATCTAATTAGTCAATTCTTATCACCTTATGTCAATAAGCGAAAAGACAAATACGGTGGTTCATTAGAGAACAGAATGCGCTTCATGGAACAGGTAATGAAAGAAGTGATAGATGCCGCCAACAATGAAATTGCTGTTCTCGTTAAGATGAATATGGAAGATGGTGTTAAAGGAGGAGTTACACTTGAAGAATCACTACTAATTGCTAAGAAATTGGAGGAGTTAGGCGTGAATGCTTTAGTTCTCAGCAGTGGATTCGTTAGTAAAGCTCCGATGGAAGTGATGCGTGGTATTATGCCTATAAAAACATTGGCAGCACATGCAGGAAGTAAAATCATGGGTGTCTTTATTCGCCTATTTGGAAAAATGATGGTTCCGTCAATACCATTTAAAGAAACCTATTTCCTTGAAAATGCTAAAATTTTCAGAGCGAACTTAAAGATGCCAATTGTTTACGTCGGTGGAATATTGTCGAAGGAAAATATAGATACTGTTTTAGAAGAACGTTTTGAGGCCGTTGCGATGGCAAGAGTATTAATAAAAGATCCTGATTTCATTAATAACTTAAAAATGGAAGTTTATAAAAAGTCGAGTTGTGATACCTGCAATCACTGTATTGCCGTTATGTACAACGGACCGTTTGAATGTATCCAAAACGTAGCACACAAATGACTTCAACAGATAAAAAAGACGTTTACGCATTAGTGACAGGAGCCTCTTCTGGTATTGGATTAGCTTTCGTGCATCAATTAGCAGGTAGAGGATATAATATTTTTCTTGTCAGCAATCAACAAGAAGAATTACCCATTTTAGAAAATAAAATAGCGGAAGAATACAGCGTGAAATGTGTTTCACTTTTCATTGATTTAGCACAAGATGATGCGGCTCAAAACGTTTATAATTTTTGTAAAGAGCAACAATTAACTATCGAAGTACTCATTAATAATGCGGGCTTTCTAATTGCAGATGAATTAGTGAATGTAGCGCAACAAAAAATTACTGCTTTATTGAAATTACACACATTAACGCCAACGTTGCTTTGTCAATTATTTGCAAAAGAAATGATTACCCATCAAAAAGGGTATATCTTGACGATTTCGTCTACCTCTGCCTTTATGCCTTATCCACTTATTTCATTGTACGGACCGTCGAAGTCGTATATACGCAATTTCACAAAAGCAATGCGAAGTGAATTGTACAGCAAAAATATACATGTTACTTGTATTTTACCTGGAGCTGTAGATACTAGTTTATATGACTTAGATGCTTCAAAGAAAAAGATAGCGAAACGATTAGGTATCATGCACACTCCTGAATTTATTGCAAAGAAAGGATTGCGAGCTTTATTTAGAAACAAGGGAGAATTAGTACCTGGATTATTGGATAAATTAAGTTTAATTTTCATAAAACTAATTCCCGATTTGTTTATACGAAGACTACTTAAATGGTGGAATCGTTCAAAGAAGGATGAAAATTTAAAAGGAGAAAAATGTTAAGCTTTTTATCTTAACCGTTTTTTAGCACCTTCTTTCCCTTGAAGTTTCAAACAGAAACAAGTATCTTTGTCAACACTTATTTATTTACACCTTACATTTTAAAAATATAAGATATGAATTCACACGATTATATACAACTGGAAGACAAATATGGAGCACATAATTACCATCCACTTCCAGTCGTTTTGGCGAAAGGAGAAGGAGTTTATGTTTGGGATATTGATGGAAAAAAATATTTTGACTTCTTATCTGCCTATTCAGCAGTGAATCAAGGTCATTGCCATCCGAAAATTACAAATGCACTAGTTGAACAAGCACAGAAATTGACGCTTACTTCTCGAGCTTTCTACAACGATTGTTTAGGGCCTTACGAGAAATTTGCAACGGAATATTTTGGATACGATAAGATATTACCCATGAATACAGGTGCTGAGGCGGTGGAAACAGCGTTGAAATTATGCCGTAAATGGGGATATGAGAAAAAGGGTGTAGAGGAGAATAAAGGAATTATAATTGTTTGTGATGGTAACTTCCATGGAAGAACAACGACTATTATTTCATTCTCTAACGACCCAGATGCACATAAGAATTATGGACCTTATACGCCAGGATTTATTTCCATTCCATATGACAATCTGGAGGAATTAGAAAAAGCATTAGAGCATCCAAATGTGATTGGATTTTTAGTGGAACCGATTCAAGGTGAAGCTGGCGTTTATGTTCCTGCAGAAGGATATCTATCGAAAGCAGCAGCTTTGTGTAAAGCTAAAAATGTATTGTTTATCGCTGATGAGGTTCAAACAGGAATTGGTCGTACAGGAAAATTATTAGCAGTTCATCACGAAAACGTTCAACCAGATATTTTAATCTTAGGAAAAGCACTTTCAGGTGGCTTGATACCAATTTCAGCTGTTTTGGCAGATGATCATATTATGTTAGTGATTCAACCAGGGCAACACGGATCTACATTTGGTGGAAATCCATTAGCATCTAAAGTAGCAATAGCAGCACTAGAGGTCATTAAAGAAGAGAAGTTAGCAGAAAACGCACAACGTTTAGGTGATCTTTTTCGCCAAGAAATGAACCGTATTATCGCTTCTACCGATTTGATTAATAGTGTTAGAGGAAAAGGATTGTTAAATGCTATTTTGATTAATGACACACCAGATAGTTCTACCGCTTGGGATTTATGTGTAGCCATGAAAGAAAATGGATTATTAGCAAAACCAACACATGGAAATATTATTCGATTTGCACCACCATTGGTAATGAATGAATCACAACTGATGGAATGTGTAGCGATTATCGAAAAAACAATAAATGATTTTTCAGCTACTAAATAGTTGATTAAATAAGGCGTGAATTAGTTATATTTGCGCCTTAAGTTGCCCACGTGGTGAAATTGGTAGACATGCAATCTTGAGGGGGTTGTGCACTATGTGCGTGCTGGTTCGAATCCAGTCGTGGGTACTTTAGGCTGTTGAAGGACAGCCTTTTTTATGGCCTAATATTTCTAATCATAGTGGAAGTATTAGTGACGATTTTTTAATGGTAAAAAGACCTATATTTGTGTCAAGACATAAATAAAACTATATGAAATGAAGAAAACAGCTATTCTATCAATTTGTACTTTAATTTTTTTGGGAACTTCAATACTTTTGATTGTATCGTCTTGCCAAAAGAGTTATGATGTTAAAGTTTCGTTTTGGTTTAACAAAGAGATGTCCGATATGTTGGTATCAGACAGTGTAACAGAGTTGAATATCCTATATGATGATCGTTCTCAAACGGACATAGTATATGGTAAAACGATTGGGTCAATAGCAGTAACTGATTGGAAAACAGGTGCGGATTGTGAAGGAGCTAATTTCACTAAAGTAATTAAAATTGATGGGAGCTCAAAAAAATCAGCAATACGCCCTTATGAAGTATATGATCAAAACGGTAACAAACTATTTAGTGGAAAAATGGTTGTATCTTCAAAAGCATGTACCAATATTGAGCTGAAATGGTAAAACAATAAGCTGTTAAATAGAAACAGTTTCTTAACTTTGTAAAAACTCATAAAGAAAGACGTGGAAAAAATTATTTGTGGAATTCAGCAAATGGGAATAGGTGTTCCCAATGTACAAGAAGTTTGGAAATGGTACCGTAAAGCGTTCGGTGTTGATATCAGGGTATTTGAAGAGGCTGCGGAAGCACCCTTAATGACAAAATATACTGGTGGCGTTGTTCAAAGTAGAACCGCAACATTAGCACTCAGTATGGAAGGTGGCGGTGGATTTGAAATCTGGCAATATACTTCTCGTGCTACTGAAAAATCTACATTTGAGATACAATTAGGCGATTATGGACTCTACCTTTGTAAGATAAAATCTAGAGATGTCAAGGCGACCTATAATTATTACAAAAAACAAAATTTCGATATCGTTTCTGAGATTGCACAAACGCCCGAAGGAAAAGACCATTTTATCGTAAGAGATCCAAATGGCAATCTTTTCGAAATCGTTGAAGGACTCGATTTCTACTCCAAAACAAAAGCACCAAGCTTAACTGGTGGAGTAGCAGGAGCAGTGATTGGTGTCAGTAATATAGAAGCATCTCTTCGTTTTTATCAAGAGGTTTTAGGATATGACTTAATCGTTTACGACACAACCGATACGTTTAATGTATATGCCAATGTTCCAGGTGGTGACAAAGGAGTAAGACGTGTGCTTTTACGTCATACAATTGAACGAAAAGGACCTTTTGCGAAACTTTTAGGACCAACAGAAATAGAATTAGTACAAGCGGTAGAGCGAACCGACGTTCGTCAAATATTTGAGAACCGTTTCTGGGGAGATTGGGGCTTTATTCACTTATGTTTCGATATTCAAGGTATGGATGTTCTTCAAAAAGAGTGTGAAGCAGCAGGTTTCCCTTTCACAGTTGATTCTGGAAAAACTTTTGACATGGGAGAAGCCGGAGGTCGTTTTTCATATGTAGAAGATCCAGATGGTGCGTTGATTGAATTTGTAGAAACCCATAAGGTTCCCGTATTAAAAAAAATAGGATGGTATATCAACTTAACCAATAAAAAAATGGGTGAGTCTTTACCAAATTGGTTACTAAAAGCGATGCGTTTAAATCGTGTAAAAGACTAATGGTTGATTAAACGGTCTAAATCCTTTAGTAAAAGCACGTATAAACTGACTTGAAATGTGTAATTTTGAGTCTTACTTTTTCAATAATTAAACAATGAAAATATATACCTCAATAGTAACGTTTGCAATCCTTTTATTGACGCTGTCTTCTTGTAAAGATGAAATCAAAATTAATGGTTCGGCTGAACCTTCAGCTGTCGTATATGCTGTATTAGATCCTAGTGAGTCTATTCATTATATAAAAGTGAATCGTGCGTTTGTTACTTCTGACAATCAATTAGAAGCTGCTGCTATTGCGGATTCTAATTACTTTTCATCTGTTACTGGAACGGTAAAAGAATACAAATTCGGAACTTTACTTAGAACTTTTAATTTAGAAGATACACTTATTGAAAATAAAACAAGTGGTGTATTTTACTATCCTCAGCAAAAGGTGTATATGTTTAAAACGACTGAAAGTGATCCTTTGAAAGCAGAGAATGGATACGAGTATCGACTAGAATTGAATATTAACAATGGTGAGTTTTTAGTAAATGGTAGTACTGAATTGGTGAGAGATGTTAAGATTACTTACCCAAATGCAAATGCAAGTTCTTCGTATTCATTTGCAGCAGTTCCAACTAATCCGGATAAATATAAATCACCGAAAGTTGCAGGCGATTACGGTAACGGCTATATGTATGACTTAAGACTTCGCGTTTCTTTCGCAGAATTTACAAGTGCTTCTGATTCCACAATTAAGACATTTGATTGGATGATTAAGTCGGGAGATATTAATAGTAGTGTGAATAAGGTGATTAGCTCTTCTGCAGATGGTCAAACATTTTATGAGTTGATAAAAAGTAATGTTTCCAATAACCCTAATATTATCAAACGAAATTTAATTAGTATTTCCGCTGTGCTCACTTCTGGCTCACAGGTACTATTAGATTATATTGCACTTTCGAAGCCTAGTTCTACGATAGCACAAAATAAGATTACCTACACGAATGTAACAGCGACAAATAATCGTAAAGCATTGGGTATTTTTACTGCTAGAACAACAGTGATGTTAACTAAAACGGAAAATACGATTGTTTTTGGACAACAATTATCGGCTATTGATAAAAATTCCATGCGCGAATTATGCTTAGGACCAATTACTGGTTTATTGAGTTTTTGTGGACCTAGTTCAGTGTATCAAGCAGAAAGTTATTATTGTAATTAACCTTTTGAAAATGAGTTTATTATCATGAGTGACCGAAAGACGTTTTTTGCCGATATAATCCTTCCTTTATCCGTTAAAAATGTCTTTACTTATCGTGTTCCTTATGAACTAAATGATGTCATTCAAGCGGGTGTTCGAGCAGTAGTTCCCTTCGGAAGATCGAAATACTATTCAGGAATAATAGCACGTGTTCACGAAGAAATTCCTACTGGGTATCAAGCAAAATATATCGAGACTATTTTAGATGATACTCCCATCATTACACCTGTTCAGTTGAAGTTATGGCAGTGGATGTCTGAATATTATATGGCACCACTTGGTGATGTTATGAATGCTGCTTTACCATCTAATTTGAAATTAGCTTCAGAATCGAAGATTGCACTTCACCCTGATTTCGATACTCGTCAATTGGTAGATGATGAACGTTACTCAACTATAATTGATGCGCTTGAACTGAAGGAAGTACTAGATTTAAAAGAAGTTTCAGAGCTCTTAGCGATTAAAACTATTCAACCTATCATTAAGAAAATGATGGAGGAAAAGATTGTTATTTCAACCGAGGAATTATCTTATAAATATGTGGATAAAACCGCTTCCTATGTTTTCTTAGAGAAAGATTATCAAAATCTAGAACAGCTCTCTTATTTACTCGAACAATTTGACGGAAATAAGCAGAAAGAAAAACAAGCCGACGCAATTACGCTTTTTCTAGGAATTGTCAGTCACGATATGTTAGGTTTTCCCGTGATGAAAAAAGAGTTGGAAGAACAAGGTGTTTCTACTTCGACGATTAATACATTGGTGAAAAATGGCATTTTCCGCACAGAAAAGTTAAAAATAGACCGTTTTAAAGCCGAAAAGAAAGAAATTTCGAAAGAATTGACACTTTCTCCAGCACAACAAAATGCCTACCAAGAAGTGAAAGCTTCTTTTGATGAAAATAAAATTACGTTGCTACATGGAATTACAGGATCTGGAAAAACGGAGATTTACATTCAACTTATTCAAGAGGCACTTCAAAAAGACCAACAAGTACTTTTCTTACTTCCTGAGATAGCATTAACAGCTCAATTAATACAGCGACTAAAAGCCTATTTTGGCGATTTAGTAGGCGTTTATCATTCTAAATTTAACCAAAATGAACGGGTTGATATTTGGTATCATGTATTGAATAATAACCCTAAACGCTTTCGTATTATTTTGGGAGCACGTTCGTCAATCTTTTTGCCCTTTCGAAATCTAGGATTGATTATCGTCGATGAGGAACACGAAACGTCTTACAAACAGATGAATCCGTCGCCACGATACAATGCGCGTGATATGGCTATTGTCTTGGCCAATCTCTTTAAAGCGAATTGTTTACTAGGTTCAGCAACGCCTTCCATGGAGTCTTATTTTAATGCACAAGAGGGAAAGTATGCGCTTGTTGCGTTAAATGAACGCTACGGAAATGCTACATTACCTGAAATTCTTTGTGCTAATTTAAAGAAAGAACGTCAAAATGGTTCGATGAAATCACACTTTTCATCCATGTTGATGGACTATATTCATCAGGCTTTAGATGCGAAAAGTCAAGTTATTTTGTTTCAGAATCGGCGTGGTTATACGCCTATTTGGTCGTGTGAAGTCTGTAATTGGACACCAAAATGCGTGAATTGTGACGTTTCTTTGACCTACCATAAATTTTCTAATCAGCTAAAATGTCACCATTGTGGTTATGTGGCAGCACCCATAGGTTCTTGTAAAAATTGTGGAAGTAACCGTTTGAACATGTTGGGCTTTGGAACTGAAAAAATTGAAGACGAGTTTTCTGTATTTTTCCCAAACGCCACTGTCAAACGTATGGATTTGGATTCTACCCGTTCTAAAAATGCCTATCAAACAATTATTGAGGACTTTGAAGATAAGAAGATTGACGTTTTAGTAGGAACACAAATGCTTTCCAAAGGATTGGATTTTGAAAACGTTTCTCTTGTCGGTATTTTAGATGCGGATTTAATGCTTAATCGTCCTGACTTCCGTGCGTATGAGCGTAGTTTCCAGATGTTATCACAAGTGGCAGGAAGAGCGGGAAGAAAGGATAAAAAAGGAACCGTAATTATTCAAACAGGACAACCTGACCATTGGATTATTATTAAAGTAATGGAGCATGATTACATTGGTTTTTATAAGAATGAAATTATTGAACGTAAGAATTTCATGTATCCACCTTTCTATAAACTGATTACGTTTACGCTGAAAGATAAGGACGAAAACAAGCTCAGTGCTGGCGCTGCTTTTATTGGAGACGAACTGAAAAAACTCTTAGGAAACCGTGTTTTAGGTCCTGAATTTCCGATAATTACACGTATCAACAATTACTACCTCAAGCAAATCACCATTAAGATAGAACGAGAATTATCGCCTAAAAAAATCAAAGTAAAACTCGACGAAATCATCGACTTGTTTTATGGACAGGTACCGTTTAAATCGGTGCGTGTCAATGTGGATGTCGATCCGATGTGATTGGGTTTACACCACTTCTTTTTTAGTGTATCGATATATTAGGTTGGGAATATACTTAAAGAATATTGAAAATAAGAGAAAACTTTTAAGCATACTTAAAACTTTCCCTACCTTCTTTCAACCCGCTTTACCTCAGTAATTTCATCGAGCGAATGGTAAATAAAACTGACCAAATAAAGCATTTGATCTCTGCCTTTTCGTTGCCCAATTTTTGCCACCACAAAAACAGAAGCCAAGCAAATAATTCCAGCTGGAATAAACCAAATAAATGTGCTGGAGCCAGACACCTGTAATTGCACAAAACCAAATAAACCAACAAAAGTAGTAGTGATAATCAACGCAGCATAAATCAAAGAAAACATCGCCCAAACTGCTTGACGAGGGCCTAGCAAACAACATACAGTAACTTTTCCTGAAAATTCCCCTTTATCAATTCGAACCGTCATTTCGGGCGACCAGTAATGAGCCAACCAACTTGGAGTTTTCAAGAAAATCAAATTTTTAGAATGATAGCAGGTAACCGTTTTTGAGTTTTGAACTTGTGCTACAATGTGAGCTGCAGCGACTTCAGGTTCAACTTCAATTTCTAGAAAAAAGCGTGGGCGAATTTCACCAAGTATAGTATGATTTAATCGATTAAATGCCATGGTTAAATGTATACTTTTTCAAAATTCAGAAAACACGTGGAGCTTAATTTGTTTTAATTCTAAATTGATTAATGAATAATTATAATCGTTGTTGAGTTCTTTTTTTGCTCCGTGAATTTCGTTCCATGAATCAAGACAAAATCCTGAATAGCTTTTTCATTGACAACATTGTCACGAATTATTTCGCTTTCATACAAATACTTGGCTATCTGTTTTTTCATTCCGACATTTTTCATTTCACATTTCGTTCCACTATCCAAAAAAGTGATGTCAAAATAAGTTACACGTCCTTTTGGATTTCCACTGCTGATTTCTTTTGAGTCGTAAAAATCGTTGAATTGCAGAAACGCAATCTGTTTTCCGTCCAAGGTTTTGAATTTGAAATTAAAACTCGAAGCACTTTGCATGTCTAAAATGAATTCCTTTTTGCCGTCAACAAAAACGGTATCGCCGTCAAATTTAATTTTTTGAGCAAAATTGAATTGTGTAAAAAGGACAAAGAAAAGAGTGAAGAGTGTAGTTGTTTTCATTGCGTCGTTTATTAAATGAGAAATAAAGGTAAATATAAAAATTGTATTTTAATTTTAATTAGTCGAAAAGCAATGAAATCATCAACTTGTTATATGGTCAAGAGACGTTTAAATCGGTGCGTGTCAATGTGGATGTGGATCCGATGTGATTGGGTTTTTCTTTAATATTTTCTTTTGGACTTCATTCCACTGAAATTCGTATATTTACCTATACACAAACACAACAAAAAAATCTTCTTTTGAAATATTATTTCGAATATTGATACGTTAATAATTCACGGCTCTAATGAATTGATTTAATGATATGTTAGAGCTCATTAATAAACTATTTACGCTTTTAAAAAAGAAAATTATATGACACAAAATCAAAAAATATTCGTTCATTTTCTCGGTGCAGCTGGAACTGTGACTGGGTCAAAATATTTAATTGAAACACCTCAAAGTAAATTTCTAGTTGATTGTGGTTTATTTCAGGGATTAAAAGAACTTCGGTTGCTTAATTGGGATTATCTTCCAGTCGATGTGTCAACGATTGACTTTGTATTACTCACACACGGACACTTAGACCATGTTGGTTATCTACCACGACTAATCAATGCCGGTTTTAAAGGGAAAATTTACGGAACAGATCCAACACTTGATATTGCGGAGATTATTTTAAAAGATAGTGCGAAAATTCAGGAAGAAGAAGCTGAAAAGGCGAACAAGCAAAGCTATTCTAAACATGATCCTGCAAAGCCTTTATATACCTTAAAAGATGTCGATAATACAATATCACATTTTAGCACCATCAAGGCGAATGAGTGGATAGATTTTGGAAATGACATTAAAGTTCGTTATCAACCGAATGGACATATTTTGGGTTCATGCTTCATTGAAGTACATATTGGTACGAAAAAGCTGGTATTTAGCGGTGATGTTGGACAACAAGATGATTTGCTCATGTTTCCTCCAGCACGACCACAGGAAGCAGATGTTCTTTTTGTAGAAAGTACTTATGGAGATCGTCTTCACAGTGATGAAGACATTAAAGAAAATTTAAAGAAAGTTATTCTGGAGACGATTGCAAAAGGAGGTTCCGTTATAATCCCAAGTTTTGCTGTAGAGCGTACACAAACATTAATGTATCTGATATGGCAATTGCATAAGGAAGGTGAAATCCCTGAAATTCCTTGCATCATGGACAGTCCAATGGGAGCGAATGTATTGGAAGTATTTATTAGACATCATGAATGGCAAAAACTTCCTTTTGAAGATTATTCGCAGATGTGTAAAATGTTTGAAGTAGTCACCGATTATAAGGATACTGCAAAATGGATAGAAACAGCTTTCCCAAAAATAATTATTGCTGGTAGTGGTATGGTTACAGGCGGAAGGGTTCTAAGTTATTTACAAGCATACGTTGGTAATCCTCAGAATACCCTTCTTTTTGTAGGGTATCAAGGTGAAGGAACGAGAGGACGGAAATTACTAGACGGTGCACACGAAATAAAAATTTATGGGAAGTATTACGAAGTAAAAGCGCATATTGAAATGATAGATGGATTATCTGCGCATGGCGACCAAAAAGATATACTCAACTGGATGAGTGAAATAAAAGATAAACCAGAAAAAGTGTTTATCATTCATGGAGAAAGACAGGCTGCGGATACTTTTAGAGTGAAAATAAAAGATACGTTTGGTTGGGATGCTATTATTCCAAAATTATATGAGATACATGAAATCGATTTAAACTAGAGACTTCTGTATAAATGCGACTCTACGAAATGTGTTAAATACGCTCATTTATCTAAATTCTCAAAGTCAAACAGCAATAAAGAAATTTATAGCTCGTTTTTCTAGTATGAAAATTCTTATTATAATCACCGCAGTATTAGTTCTCTTTCCTTAAAATAGAGGGTAAACTATCCTATCTTATTTTTCTATACTTATTTTCCTTATCTTTGCTAAAATGAGGTATGTAATACATTTTGCAATAGTTTTTAAGCGTATTGGGTGAATGAATTTAACAATTGAAAATATATTATTAGTTGGCTCAATATTGCTTTTTGTGAGCATTATTGTCGGAAAGACGTCGTATAAATTTGGTGTCCCCACTTTATTACTCTTCTTAGCAATCGGAATGTTGGCCGGTTCTGAAGGAGTTGGCGGTATTCGTTTCGACGACCCTAAAGTAGCTCAATTCATTGGCGTTGTTGCGCTTAACTTTATTTTGTTTTCGGGTGGTTTGGATACCAACTGGAAATCAGTGAAACCCATTCTTCGAGAGGGAATCGTACTTTCAACTTTGGGTGTTTTACTCACTGCTGTGACGTTAGGAACGTTTGTTTGGTGGGTAACCGATTTTACCATTTATGAAAGTATGCTACTCGGTTCTATCGTTTCTTCGACAGACGTAGCGGCGGTGTTTTCTATTTTACGTTCCAAAAGTCTAGCGTTGAAATCGAATCTTCGACCGATGTTGGAGTTGGAAAGTGGAAGTAACGATCCCATGGCATATGTGCTCACAATTGCATTTTTAACCTTAGTTGTCCATCAAGATCAAAGCGTAGCTTCTATCATTCCATTGTTTTTACAACAAATGATGGTAGGTGGAATTGCAGGTTTTGCTTTTGGTAAACTCAGTAAAATTATCATTAATCGAATCAAACTTGATTTTGAAGGATTGTATCCTGTTTTAGTGATTGCGCTAATGTTTATCACATTTTCTGCTACCGATGTGATGGGCGGAAATGGTTTCTTGGCCATTTATATTTGTGCTGTTTATTTGGGGAATCAAGATCTCATTCACAAGAAAACGATTATGAAAATGTACGACGGTTTAGCTTGGTTAATGCAAATCGTTCTATTCTTGACTTTAGGATTATTGGTTTTTCCATCACACATTTTTCCCGTAATTGGAATCGGATTACTCATCTCTCTATTTTTGATTCTGGTGGCGCGACCAGTCAGCGTTTTTCTCAGTTTGATTTTTTTCAATATGAAATTAAGACGACGTTCTTACATTTCTTGGGTAGGTTTGCGAGGTGCTGTCCCAATTGTATTTGCTACTTATCCACTTTTGGCTGGAATCGACAAAGCAGATATGATTTTCAATATCGTTTTCTTTATTTCTGTGACTTCCGTATTAATTCAAGGAACAACACTTTCTATCGTCGCTAAATGGTTGAATGTAGCCTTGCCAGAGCAATCGAAACCGCTTTCAGAAGTAGAACAATTTATCTCCGACATTCCTAAATCGAGTATGAAGGAATTTGAGATATTAACTGATTATGCAGTAAATAAGCGTATTGTAGACTTGCAGTTTCCGTCATCTGCGTTTATTGTGATGATTAAACGAAATGGGGAATATCTACGGCCAGGTGGCTCCACCGTTATTAAAGCACACGATATTTTAATGGTATTAGCCGATAATGATGAAGATTTCGATAAGGTAGAGGCGTGTCTTAATCAACGATTTCATTCTTTAAGAAGAGGATAAAATAGAGTAGCATAGTAAAAATATTTTAGGCTCTTTCTGATTTAAAGCAATAAACAACCATTAGCCGACTTTCACGTCTCTAGTTAAAATTAAACATAAAATGAGCATTCGAATTTACCTTTCTATTATTACCATCTTTCTTTCTATTCCAGCTTTTTCGCAAACAACTAAACGAGTTCTCTTTCTAGGGAATAGTTATACGAATGTCAACAACCTTCCTCAAATGGTTGCCACAGTTGCACTTTCGACAAACGACATACTTATTTTTGACAGTAATACGCCTGGTGGTTATACCTTAAAAGGACATTCCACAGACGCCACTTCTCTCGCTAAAATAAAAGCGGGAAATTGGGATTTCGTCGTATTACAAGATCAAAGTCAATTGCCTTCATTTCCAATCAATCAGGTGAAAGCTGACGTGTTTCCGTATGCAAAATCTTTGGATAACGTTATTAACACTTATAATTCGTGTAGTGAAACCATTTTTTATATGACTTGGGGAAAAAAGAATGGAGATGCTTCTAACTGTTCCTATTGGCCTCCTGTCTGTTCGTATGAAGGAATGGATAGTTTGTTACACTTACGCTATATGATGATGGCTGATACCAACAACGCGATTGTCTCGCCGGTGGGCGCTGTTTGGAAATACCTTCGACAAAATTATCCCCAAATTGAATTGTATCAGGCGGATGAAAGTCATCCTTCATTAGCGGGATCGTATGCGGCTGCTTGTAGTTTTTACACGACTATTTTCAGGAAAAATCCCGAATTGATTACCAATGATTATACGTTGTCAGCAGCCGATGCAGCTATTATCCGATCAGCAGTAAAGACAATTGTTTATGACCATCTTTTAGATTGGCACGTCGGTGAATACGACCCGATTGCTGATTTTGGCTATAATACATCAATCAACCAAACAGTGACATTTAATAACCAACTAAAGTTTCGGAGTTGTTAAAATGCTAGTAATCAGCAATATGAATTTATAAA
>JBEBRN010000031.1:0-32214 GCA_040394775.1 Taishania pollutisoli | reverse complement strand
ATCTTCCTGCAAAGTTGGTTTCATACTTATAATGCAAGGAGTCAATTCGAGTACCCGTACTATCATGACGAATTTGCGTTAAGATATTGCCATTGGCATCGTAAGTAAAGGCATTGTAGTATTGGTTATCGTACGTGCCGGTATTCCCCCAGGCGTTGCTGCCCAAATTGATGTTTGAAAAACTCTTACTTTGTGCGAGCCTGTTCAATTGATCGTACTGATAAGCATTTCCAAGTGGCAGCACTTCACGGGTATCAGGTTTTGTGATGGTCGTTACCATGCGTCCGATGTTACCGTTGTAGAGTTGAGCACCGTTGTTATACACATCACTACCAGTTTGAGAGGCTATGAAACTACCAGAGCTTGACGCAATCGGCTTGTAGTCATTGTCGTTATAATGCAATGAGAAGCCGAAAACATCCTTGGCAGTAAGTGCGTTGGTGCCTACTTCGCTGTCTTTGCCCGGATCTCTGTCTGATTGTAAGGTGTTGGAGTTTACGCCTTTGATCCAGCCTTGCGCCGTATAGACATAATCCACGCCCTGCACTTTCTCATTCCCGATTTCGACACGCGCCAGCGGTCCGTGTTTGTAGTATTGATAGCTCGCATCTTTTTCCCAGAACGGCGAAACAAGTGGCTCGTTTTGAGCAGCCGCCATACCATGAGCAGGATTGGTCATCGGGGTTTGTTTGGTCGTATAAACCTCCGTAATACGGTTGTCGGCATCATAGCGGTAGGCATGGTGCCATTCATCGACTTTTCCGCTTTGATAATCCACACGGTGCACGTTACCTGACACAAGATCGTAGGTGTAATCGAGCTTTTTGAATTGTTGCGCTTGCAGAGTAGGAGTGGCCGCAAATTCAGGGTTTTCTTGCAACAGCGTTTTCACATTTCCGTGAATGTCGTAGGCGTAATGTGTGGCGGTGTTGTAGGTCAAAGAATCACCATCATAAAGTGCTTCGTAGGTCACAGAAACGATTCGGTTGCGCTGATTTAAAATATCTTGTTGTGAGTTCAGAAGCTGCGCTACTTGAAGCTGATTTTCATCGTAAAAAGAGCGGGTTACCTCACGGCGTGCACCCGAAGCATTCACCCAGCTCGAAAGCTTTGCATCATCTACGACCGAAGACATCGACTGTCCACCGACAAGGGCGCCAAAGATACTTGAGAACTGTGGCGTACCGGTTGGATTTTCGGTCTTCTCTCCCGCTTCATAGGTTCTGCCCAGTTCATCATAAAGGGTGTACGAATATTTATGTTCGGTGTATTGACGTGCATTCTGACTGGCAACAATTCGTCCCAGACGGTCGTAGTAGAAGTTGGTTCCATATTGTTCAGTTTCATCTCGAAGTGTACGCACATAGCCTTTGGTATTGGCCGTCGTATTGTTGTAGGTATTTTGTTTGCTTCCTCCAAACACACCTGTAAAACGTGCGCCAAAAGAAAGAACGTTGATATCGACAAGTGAGGCATGATAGGCATTCGCATTTTGAAGGTCGTTTTCTCTTGTCTTCCATTCTAGCCCTGTAATGCTAAAAGTGGTCGGATGCAAGGAAACATTCACCGAGCGGTAGAACGTGCCGTTATCACCCACAATGTAGCCGTTGTAATCATCGTGGAAGAAGACATCGTTGAGCACCAAACCTGCGGGCAGATTACTAGCAAGGTCTAAATATGACACCGTTTGATTGTTGTAAAGACGCACAAACGAATTAGGTCCTACCGCCATCACGTTTTGATTGTTAAAGATGTGAATAGCATGAATAATTTGACCAGAAGTACTCGTCATCGCAAATGGACTTCCTGGCATCGAAAGCGTGAAAGTGCCTAGTTCGGTATAGCTGAGTTTTTGAATTTTATTACCATAGGCAATATAACCGTTCTTTTCTGTCAAATTCCTAAAGTTGATGTCGCGAATATCGCCTGTAAAAGCTTGATAGGTGACGCTATTTCCAGCTAATGTACCGATGTAATCATCACCTACTAGGATGGCATTGTGTTGGGGAGTCGTCCAAACTTTGCGAATGTTTGTAGCTACCTGCAAAGCAATGTTCCCGTTTGGATTTACCTTTGACCATGTGGAAGCCGCATTGGCTGTTTTTCGCACAAAGAAATTAGCACCAATGACTGTTCCGTTATCAAGGTCTGTAAAGTGCAAACCATTGATTGACGTGGTATAGATAGACGTATTTTTAACCCTCATTTGTTTGCTGTACATATAGATGTCTCCATTGGCGTAGGATGCTAAAATGTAAGGTGTGCCAGTTGTCGCTGATGGCATAGTTTGAATGGATGTCGGCATGGTGCCTAGCCCCGAGCTTCTGAACGTAAGTCCACCACTCACACCATAGAGATAATCTCCCGCATCGTCAAAGAGATAAATCGTGCCTTTAGAAACAGCTACGTGAGCAAAATTTGTTTGCGAAAAGGCATCTCGGATAGATACCGCTGGCTGATAGTCAATAGGAGATGGAACAAGAAATGCCTCCACTGTCTGTTGGATAGGATAAACAATAATGTAGGGCATATACTGACGGTAGTGCACCATGCCGTTATCCCCAGCAAGATAGAAATCATTCCCAGAACTTGTTACCGAATTGATATTATCTATTTCATCCTCTATTGGAAGGATAGTAGCCTTCGTGTTGTGACTTCGGTAATCCAGGTATTTGGCGTTGTTTAAGCCCACCATAAGACATTTCTTGTTGTTCATTGCAAGGGCATTGATTGAACTTGAATAAACGTTCGATTGCACGACTACCTGTGGAGAAGTGTTCATACCTGTAACACTCACAATCGTTCCATTGCTTGCTGCAAGAAGCAATGTTCCATTGCGGTAATCCAAGTGGTATGCTGAAATATTGGTAGAAGGATCTAGTGCGCTGACTGCAATGGCTGTTAAGGTCTGTGTCAAAAGGTCATAGCTATAAAACTTGCGGTCATCGGTATTATAAGTATAGATTATTTTACTTGTCTTATCAAAAGTAAAATCGCTGAAATAATTATCATTACTCGATAGTTGATTAACGAGCGCATCGTAGGCTTGTCCAAAATTTGCTTGCAAATGATGAATTCTATTATCATTCGTTAATGCAATCGTATGTACCCTTGCACCACTCATAACAACAGACTGGAATTTAACATATCGATTGGAAGTTCCAGCGGGTATTGATTGAATGTTATCAAAATTAATATTCCATTTAATACTTTCCTCGAAATTGTTAAATGAACTAGAATTCACAAAATAACCATCATTCATGGATTGCGTAATGTAATAGTTGGTCGTACCTGGTTTTTGAACTACATCGGATGAGATCATAATATACCCGTCATCACTCCCAACTTTTGCCTCGGCATGAGAGATTATTTGCCGAACAGTCGGCGCTCCAGTTTTACTGAGGATAATTTCAAAGAGTTGATTTCCATAAGCAGGAGTCTGAATAATTAGATAATTAGAGGCGCGTTCCACAAGGTTCAATTGAACAAAGTTAATACTGTCAATAAGATTAACCCAATGATGACCTCCGTCCTCGGTATAGATTAATTTACCAGTACTAAGTCCTGGTAGGTTAGCTAATTTTGCTACTCCTCTGTCTTTATCAAGGAAAATAACATCATAAAAATACCCTTTGGCATCCGCATCGATTGTCCGTACAACGGGTTCTCCAAAGTTAGTGTTGAAAGAAGCATGTAACAGAATGTTTTTTCCACCAATAAATGCTGCTGTATCGGCGTAGAAGGAAACCGACAACAAGTCATTCGCCTCAAAAGGAATGAGCGTACGGATATTATTGGTGTCTTTAATAAGGACATCCATGTGCTTCCCATTTTTTTCAACCGTAACTGAGTAATATGTAGCCGTACCATTTTGTATCACCACATTTTTCAGCTTCACAAAAGTTCCGTCAATTTCCGTTGGAAGTGGAAAAATATCTTGCACCGAGAACGTCAATCCTCCATCATTCGTGGTTACTGTCTTTCCATTTGGACAAATAATAATTCCTTTTGTGGCAGACTCAAAACTGACATCTTCAAACGTTAGCACTTGATTAGTCGAGAAAGTATTGAGCATATCCCATGAAGAACCATTGTCTTCTGATTTTAGGAGAACGCCATTTTCGGTGATTGCATAACCAGTAGAGAGATAATTACCTGAACCATCTTTTGGAAAAGTAATCTTTTTTAATCCTGGTGCCACAATAGAAGTGACACGTTGCCAGTTTTGTCCGCCATCCATTGTTTTATAGAACAAGCCTCTTTGCTTTCCAACCTCGGTAACATTTCCTGCTAAATACCCCGAACTAGCCGACAACATCTGAATAGCGGTAACGTTTAAATCTTTGTGCAGTCCATTTGGCAATGCCAATGTCCAAATATCCATCTTATCATGGTCGGGCATTGTTTGACGAATCAATTGACCAAGCGAATTGTACTCATACGTTGTCGCCATTTTATGGTCAGTCATCACCATATGTGTTCCGTTAATTAAATCGTTTTTTAATTGTTGAAATAGATTATCGCTACTAGATGTAAAACTCAAGAGCTGAACTCCCTCAGGCGGAATAGTTCGAATCAGACTTCCTGCTTGATCATAGTAATAAAGAGTATAATGGTTCTCTCTATTGCGGTAGCTCTTAGTCATATTTTCAACCGTTTGCATACATTGCTTATTATAATCTTTCAAGAATTGCTGTGTAATTCCATCTAAATACTCATTATAAGCATTATAAGCATTCGCTTCTGCAACACCATCTAAAATGTTCACACACGAATTTCCTTCTGTATAAGTGGGTAAACTATCTGGTAAAACTAGTGGATAGGTTCCTACATCACAAGGAACTAGCGTATAAGGTTTACCTTTACAAAAGGCATCTAAATTATCGGCATTAATATAAACTGGAATACCATCAGAAACTTCTAGTAAATTATCCGATAAATAAAAGGTGTAATCTTCCACACACTTACATAAGCCTTGATCCATAAACTGTTGTTGGGTAAGTGTATTTATAGCTTTATAGCCATCTGTTTTACCAAATTTCTGATTGTATTTACCAATCATACCAAGATAGATATTGTATTTATCTTGGCAAGAGGTATCCGAATTTGTCGTATTCGGACAACCGCTATACACATCAATAGTTTGAGGGTTACCTAAAGAGGCAGAAGGTGAGGCATTTGTAAAGGAATCTAAATAAGTTATATAATTGGGCAAACAATCACAGCTTATCACATCTATAGCTGGTGGATTTGGTTGTGCTGCCGTCCCTTCTCGTGGAATACCCACTAAAGCTCCAAAAATTGAATCTGCTGGATAGTCGATATGTGATTGGTGTGCAGTTGCGTATCCAGATTCATTATAGTCGTTTATGGCATTAATTAAACCAGCAATATTATCATAACAATCGTTCGAAAGATCAGAATTACAAGTCGCAAATAAAGGCAACGTATCCGTAGGACAAGACGTAGGATGATCATACCCTTGAATAAAAGTAGCATAGGTGAATAACATAGTGTCTACATCACAACAAATACCGTTGTCAACAAATTCTTGATAGGAGTATAAATGAGGTGGTGATGAACAAACAGGAGGAGATTTAATACCTTCAGCTGTTACAACAGAATCCTGCATGGTATGCATATAATTCTCTACGTATTTACCATACATCTTCTCACATGGCTCCTCAAACTCTTCTAATTCAAATTCACAATAAATGAAATCTTTAAGTTGGGGCGGATAGGGTAAAGAAGCTGTTGATAAAGCATCAATATACTCTTGTAATTTATCGGCATAAATACCTATACAGAAACATTGATCTTTAAATTGAATTTGATCATACGAACTGAGTGTAAGCCCATCAATATCATTGGCTACCCTCCATGCAGAGGAATTGTAGGCTAAGACCGCATTCACATATTTACTATAATTATTGACACATAAGGAACTAGAGGAAAAATCACGCTCGCATGTCTCATAAATAGGGACTTGAGAAGTAGGACAAGATGTCGTGTCTAATTGTATATTCATCCACCCTGCAAAAACAAGAAAATTGTCAATATCACAACAAATTCCACGATCTGTAAACTCCTGAAAACTTAAAAGAGGAAGGCTCGCATTAAAATTAGAACATGTAGAATTATTTTGGGTGTAATTTGCAAAGTTATAATAGGTTTTAATATATGCTTTATAAGCTATCGTACAGGTATCATCACCTACAAATAATCCACCTGGACAAAAATCACTTAAGTTCTCAGGAGCATCCAAACTAGCGTTCGAAGGTGCTGTAATATAACTTTGTAAATAAGCAACATATGGTGCCACACAAAAACAATATCCGGAATCAATAAAGTCGTTGAAATTATTAAATTCAGTATGAAGTGATGAGTTTAGAATACCCCAAGGACTAGAATTAACTTGTGCTATTGCATTTACATATTCATAAAACGCCTGTCCACAATCACTCATAGTAGTATCGCTAATTCCGCAATTTGCAAAAACCGAATCCACATCTTGACGGCAAGCACCCTGACGAACCAACTTCCAATATTGATTAAAATTGTCCGAACAACATAAATTACGGTCGCTAAATTCGGAGAGTGTTAAAACAGGTAATAAAGACTCGAAATCACCACAGTCATCTTGCGGATTACTATTAATATAAGTGGAATATTTTGCTAAATAAGCTACATACTTATCCTCACAAAAGCCATCATCATTGTAAATTGTATCCAAACAAGATTCGCAAATCATGATATCTAAACAGGTGGTCGAACCATGAATAGTATCATATACCATTACGCCATTATTAGACATTATAAATGGAATAAGAAACTCGTGGTAACTTCCATTGAATTGCATATTTCCCGTTGGAATTAAATTCTCTACTTCAATAATTGAATCTGAATTAAAGAATTTTCCTGGTAAAACATCATATTGAAGTAATAAAGGACATTTTACACCACTATTAATCAGCATATTATAACGTAGACTATCTGCTCCTTTTTGCGATATCGTATCAATACTAATTATCGAATTATTGGTTGATTGTGTATAGTCTAAGATACATTCTCCTGTTCCATCTAATTGACCACCTGCAAATAAATCAAGTCCACTGGTAGTAAAACCTTGATCTGTTATCTGTTTTTTCAGCAATGTATTTAAATCTCGATAATTCAAGGCAGCATCGCTATCACAATTGACCCCAACAAGTGAAATATCCGTACATCTTCCTACATTTATCGGCGTATCTCCACCCAGAGCATCATGATAGGTAAATAGACAATAATACTCCGCCTCTTTTTGTAACGTGGTCGGATTTAAAACATCAACAGTAAAATAATGATCACCTTTTAAATTAATTTGACCTAAAACAAATAATCCCGTAGGCACATAACTAGATGGAAGTGAATAAAGAACTCTTAAAGCAATATAAGAGGTCGAGCTCGGTGATTCTTTCAAAGTATAATATCCACCTGGAGCATCCAGTTGCCAGTAGGCAGTGCTCGCATTAATGTTACCCATTTTCTGACGAACCAGTGCATTCACATAACTGTCGTAATCATGGTTAATTCCCCCTACTATTTGCAAAGGTGTTGTACTTAACAAATCACCAGTCGTAGATAGTTTCATTAATAAGTTTTGCATGCTTACTACAAAGTCATTCTTTTCACATTGTGGTTCAAACTCACAGCTTTTAATATTAACCGTTGTTCTTCCTTTAAGAGAGTCAATCACTATACCTGAACCATTATCCCGTTTAATATATAATTTAAAACCGTACCCTACTTGCCCATTTATATTCCAAAGATAACTAGGTTTCAGTTGAACTATTTCCGTAATATCTGTCCAATCGAAAGTTGCGACTGGGAACTTCTGAATATTAATTTCATCTAACACTTCCATTGAAGTAGATATTATAGCTGAAATTCCAGAACTTGTAGAAGAGATCACTTGATAATCCGCCTGTGGAATTGGACCTGTATAATTATACTCTTTGATACCTAAAAAATAACCGGAAAAAGAGGGATAAATATTTATATTAGATTGTGTAGTGGTAAATGAACCATGCGAAAAAATATCCATCAAGAGTTGTTGCTCCGCTATTGTCTTCGGGCAGCTACCCGTTTGTAAATAAAAATCTTGATTAACAGAACCTGGCATTCCACTTATATCCATATAATCTCCAGCTTCTCCAAAACGTAACTGTTTTGTTTTATATAGTATTGCAGTTGCCGCTTTACAGGGTTGATTTGTCATATCAGATAACGATACAAAATCATAGTCCGAATTATCAAAGTTAGTGTTTCCAATACAACCATTGAACCCTAAATACTCGGTATCGGTAGCATTTATCGATTTGTATTTTGCTTGGCGGATCATAAACTGATTTTTCATGCTCCAATAAAGTTGACGTAAACCAATCCATTCCTGATTGCGAATAGAATCATTGTAAGCGATATTTTCAGGGGAAGTATTAGGTAAAATATCTGCCCCAAAATCATTAATACAAGGCAAAACCGTAGCAACATTAAGATATCCAGGACAACGTATAAGTGCTGTTGCTAACTCTACAGTAGATAGCGTTTTCCCCAATGTATCAATATATATGTTGAATTTATCTCTTAAAGAATCGCCATAACTAGAAAATAGATTTGGGCTACTACTATTCATACCATATACTACAAAAGGATCCCATGGATGAGTCGGAGAGGACATAAACCAGTTCTCTACCCTATCGTTGGGGTCAGAAAAAGTAGCATAATTGCTTTTAATAAAGCCACGATCAATTGCTTTTTGCCAAGTATCTGTTTTAAGCAAAAGCATATCGAAACTCTCACTGGTAAACTCATCTCCATTTTGAATCGAAGTCTTATAATCAATACAACTTCTATACATTCCAAATTCTGGATGATAGAACAATAAACTTGATGCCCATGAATCATTAGAAGTATAGACCTGAATAAAATCGTTTACGTATTTTAAGTTTTCAGGGAATATGTAATATCGAACAGTAGTTCCATTAGGGTCTACTATTATCGCGTTTAAGTCATCCACCTCGGGAATCGAGCTTACAATTGTATTACCAGAAAGTGTAACTTGAAGTTCTACCCTTGAGCGTGTAACAGAGTCTTGTTCATAGTAACCGCTTATCCAATTATTACCTATTTTTATTGTCGGATGTTTCCAGTCAGCATCGCTTTTTGGAAATTTATTGGCTGTATTTAGTATCGATAACTTATAGGATGATACACTAACCTGTCCATTCACATTATCGTACTCAGCATATTGTCCACCTATTCTCATGTCAGCGAGCATCATTTCTCTTATTACATCGCAGTAAGAGAATTCTTGACAAAGTGATTTACATTCCGCCTGTTTTGCATAATATTCTTCTACTGTACCAGCATAACTTTCTAATGGCCCTAATAAGATTAAACAAGAATCACAATCAATATCATCATAGCAATTTTCGTAATTAATACCCGCTGTATATTCATCTATAAAGTCACCAATGGTTTTAATACAATGATTATTATTGGTATCTAAGTACTTCTCAAGATAGGCATATTTCGCCTCTTCATTTACTTTAAGAATTTTACTTAACTTATAACTTCCTACCGTTAAATAAAGCGTGAAATGCTCATTTAAGGTAGAATCAATACCCATACACGCTGTATGAAGAATTAAATTATCCGCTGTATCTATCTCAAAATGACCCATTTTTCGAGCAAGGTTCATCCCATCTAGTAAGTTACCCCCACACTCATCCTCTATGCGCATCGTAAAATCATAAATACAGTCAAAGCAAACTCCATCAACCAGACAGCTATCGGTGAAATTAGAAAAAGACAAATTATAATCGAAGGTATAATAACCAGCAGCAGGAACTAGGAAAGTCTGGTAGAACTCCTGAGCATTCCCTTCGGTGTTTAACTTATTGGCTAAATTCTCACCTGTAATGATATCTTTTACAAATAACTCTGTTTCAATGCTATCACCCTCCGCTGTTGAACTTGCAAGCGGTAATAAATTAGGAGGCGCATCACCAGCCAATGCCGTGGCGATTGTTCTATCCAAATTATCCGAATAACTAACGGAAACCTGTCCATTAGGGTCTATAACCATTTTCTTCTGATAATAAATATTATATCCAACTTCGTTTCCAAATAATCTTTTTAGAGGAATTTCATCTGCTGCACCATAATAGTATTTTGTTTCTTTTCCTCCATCCAATTGATAATCCTCACCTACTCCACTCTGACGGCGTATACGTCCCGTGTTGTCATCTGTAAATTCGGTACGTGTATAAGGCAGTTTTCCTGCATCTGGAATATAGGCGTTTATACCAGATTGATCCCAATTATCAGCAGAATAGTATTGTGAAGCACCGCTTTCGGTACTTAACATATCGCCTGATGAAATACAAGTATTCGTAATCGAATCACCTAAATCAAAATGCTTCGCTGCGAATTTTTCATGATCCGTAGCCGAAACATTAAAATCGGGGTAATACTTCAAACTTGCTGCCTCCGAACCTGAACAAGGTGTAGGTTGCACTGGAGCAGGAAGAATTTGAACCGCAGGACGTCCTTGATGATCATATACAGTTTCACCTACAATAATATTTCCATCGGAATTAATCCGTGTTACCATTTGACGATTTCGCAATGTCCCATCGGCAAATGAAATTACTTCCTTATGTTTGCCTTCTTCAGCAAAGCTTGCCGTGTATTGCCAATTGATACTCTTTTCATAAGCATACGTATTATGATAAGAAGATAAGGAGGGAAGAACATCTACGGTACTAACATCTGATGCCGACCAAACTCCATAAATAATTTTATCCAGATTTGCTCCCCCACCACTCACATCTCTTCCTAAACCCCTAACACGATAGGCGATATAACCATGATCATAAATTAAACTGATATCAAAGTAATTTTGAAAGGTACTTATTCTAGTCGAGTTATTTTTGAAGTCGACATTAAGTTGAGAAGAGGAAATATATGTAGAAGTAGTAGTACCATAATCATTGATAAAACTCCATTCGAATTGATATTCTTCGGCACCTTGTTGCATCGGCCAATAGACACGTAAAAGATCAGGAACGCCATCACAATCTACATCAATAGTAGTGCTCGAACTAATAGGAATTGCTGTACCTGCAGAGGAAAAAGTAAAGTAATTTTCTAAATATAGATTCATATCTAATAGAAGATTGCTTGGAAGAACATTTACTATAGTGCCATTCAATTTTATTTGCTGAATGGTCACATGATAGCTATCCATATTTTCCAAATAAATAGATTGTCCATCCTTCTCCGATGTTGCTAACGGATCATAATATAACTTCATCGTAGCTATCGAATCACCTAAATAAGTACTCCCTAACCATTTTTCAATGTGAATAGTAATCTCAACATCCATTGCATTGAAGTATGTCTTAGAATGCTGATCCACACCAAAGGTAATGTAACCAAAGCGTTTAGCCGTATAGCTACTCCCCATTAAATTAGAAGAGACTGTTGCTTCTGCATAAGAGGACCCAATGGTTACAGCAGAATCTACCGTTGAAATACGACTTGTGAAATTATAAAGACCCGCAAAGGCACGCTCACTTGCAATCAAACTGATTAACAAAAGTATATATCCAAGTTTTTTCATAATCTTTATTTTTTATGTCTGATATCTTCTAATTTATAGTTACTATAGCTTGGTGCAACTATATATTCATTCTTCTTTTTTAATATAAATACATCCTTCAAAGGAATTGGTGTCTTATCTGTCACCAGTTTATCGATAACAACTTCTTGTACTGGAGATTGCTTTTCATTAATATGGCTTTCATCTTCGTAATATTCACCTTCCATATGGTAAATTATTACACTTATTAGTTTTTTTGATACCTTATCAAAATGATACTGCACAGATTCTATTCCCATATTTAATCTAAACATATTGATGTTGAAAACCAATCTATCTTTCAATTCTTTCTTTTCAATATTGACAATATTTAATATACTATCCTCAAAAAGAAAATTCATGGATTGAACTTTCTCAGCAACATCTGTCAGATATATTATTTTTTCCACACTATCCACTACAATTCGACAATCTGGGAAACTAACCATTGCTATTCCTGTAGTTTGATAATAAAAGTCACTTCCATTTTTCACAAAGTGTTGCCAACTCGTCTCCATAGGTTTATTTAAATCATATAAATACGTGTTTTGGTGAAGCATCAAATCATAATTTTCACCTTTCATGAGCTCTTTGAAATCATTCACTAAATTTTTAAAATCGGCTTTTGTAGATTCTTGAGACAGACACACGTGAGCAGTAAAAATAAAGCTCCATATTATTACAATTTGTTTACAGAATATTTGCATTACTTAGAGGAGTTTTCACGTGTTTCTTGAATGGTCATAATACCCTTTTCGGTTTCTTTTTTAATACGAATTAATTTCCCTTCTTCATCGTATTCGTATAGCTTAGCATAATTACGTTCATCTAATTCTGCAACTAGTCTTAGAGTAAGTGGGTCATAAACATAAGTAATCATAGAGCTGTTAAAGGGTTGAATTCGAATATCGTCAAAATAAGAAGCTTCACTTCCTGTAGTCAAAAGTTTTATTTCAAGATTAATATAGCCTGTTAAATCAAAAACTCCTTCTATTTTTTGCCATCCATCAATAATACTTCCTATTGGAAAAAATTGATCAATTAAAGAACCTCCATTATAAATTTCAATTTTTGAATTCACATAATTTACTGTATAAACTGAGGTATTTTTCTCTTTGACCCAAGCGGTAACAATGTACTTTCCTACGGGAGGTGAGAAATGAGGTAAACATTCTTGACAATACTCACCACTTCCAATGGATGGCGGAGTTGGCGACCGCGGTTCATCCACCGTTTTATTAATTCGAATTCCATTAAAGCACGATTTAAATACTACTTTAAAAATATAAAACTGATTGACTGTCCAGCCTTGTGCATTTAAAGTCACATTCTCCAATCCTTGCGAATTTTCATAAGAAGGATTATCACTTGAAGAACTCGAAGCTAATTGAATACATCCCTCTTCTAAACTATTAAAAGGACCAAATACTTTAACAGTAAAACCATCTCCAATTCCATTCTCTTTAAAAGATACAAAATTGATGTTAACACTATTATTTTTTAAGATTGAGTCACAAAAAATATATGTAAAATACGAAATGGTATCGCTTTCACAAAATATTGCTGGTGGAATAGTCTTTTCTGAACTATTTATATTTATCGCATCTTCACATTGTTGACTCCATAAAGGGAATGAGAAAGTGAAAATTACCATCAAGTTTATAAGCCTTTTCATATTTAAAGTTTTAATCATTTTTATTGTGGAAATGTTATTGACTCCATTAAATGACATCCGTTTTCATCCGAAATTTTAAATTGAACTTCATAATCTTCACTAGAAGTATTCGTAATGATTATCTCATTGTCATCGATACCAATCACAGGACTTCCATAAATTATAGAATATTCAAAATTAATTTCACCTCTACTATTATCCACTACATATTTGCCATTATCAAATCTTAAATCAAGATTACATTCTGGCGAATCACCACAAGTAAAATCATTTGTTTTTATGACAACTGGGTGACTTGGCAACACTTCAATACTATTCCTACCAGTGTGTGATTCTGTAGACTTAGTAAAAGGAGTAATTCCTGCAACAGCTGAACCACAACTCGATTCATCATCTTCAAAATGAAGATTTAATTGTTGTCTTAAACTAGCATTCACAGCTGCGGATGTTTGCAAAGTATGATTAAAACTATAAATTGATGAACTGTATCGACCAATAGCATCTTTCGTTTCAATTGGATTACCATTACTACTAAATTGAGTCACTTCAGAAGTAAATGTCCAATTAGCTGGATTTACCATCCATTGATTACCATTCAAAAAATAATATGGAGTATAAGTGGAGAAAACACCATCTGCTTTAATATTCGTATTTCCGTTATAATTTGATTGTGTTCGATTGGTTAAATAAGTGAATGACTTTGACGGACGCCAATGCCCCTTTAAACCGTACATATAAGGATTCACCATGTGTGCATTTTTCCCAGGAGGTAAACATTCACATGTAATATCCCAATCCTGAGAAAATTCAATGGCACTAGCATTTAATACTTTAGAATAATTATTAAATTGAATTCTTGGAATAGGGTTAGACATGGCAGTTAATGTCGCCATTGGTTCGGTTTGTTTATTCTTTCTACCTGAGCGAATAATTGTCATTGTTGCATTACCCATCGTAATCCAAGTACCATCCTTATCCATAATCCACACCATATCAGGCTCCACTTTTATTACCCAACCTTTTGTATTTGTACTACCTGAGACCAGTGCTAATTCGTCTCCTTCTACAAAGGTGGCTGAAGCATTATTCCAAATAAGATTTCCATTATTAATATTTACACCTTTTTTATAAATTCCTAAATTCTTATATGCCATTCCCATTTCTTCATATTTCCAATAAGCGGGGTAGGTGACATTATAGATGCTATCCGTAAAATTATTAATCGTTTGCGTAATTAATGGCTTGCCTGTATTTGCATCATAAACGAGGTTGTTAGTTTGAATTTCAGCTCCATCTTGTTGTGCAATTGTCTTCTTAAGAATACCGAATTTTTGAACCTGTTTGTTTAATGTAGCACTTTTGAAAAGAATTTTAGATTGATTTCGTTTAGGTATAGGTATAGGTATTGTAATTGGTACAAATATATAAACTCCATTAACATTCATATTAATATTAAATGAAGAAGATACTGTTTCAGATTTTCTTAAGTCCGCAACCGCTTCTCTTCGTACTCCTATCTCATGTTGCTCTATAGAGCCATCTCGATTTATAATTTTTACTTGATTATCCAAACCTTTGTCATCCGTTTGATAGATATATTCCACACTACTGATTGGATAAGATGAATTTTCACCATAAACCGTGTTTTTCTTCTCTTTACCGTGCATATCATTGGTGATAATTGTAAAACCTTGAGAAACATGCATCATATCTTTGCTCTCACCAAAGAAAGGAGTTTTCTTATAAGGCCTAGGATCTATATCGGTATGATGAACACTAAAAGGAAAATCTTTTGCTGTATAATACTCTTTTATTACTTTTCCTGTTGCTGTTCTAACTACACCTGGGCGTGTTAGATTCTTAATCACCACTCTTTCATATCCCACATTTGGACTCGGAAATTGTGATTCAAAAGGTTTCGTATCTGTATAAAGATTATTATCGGGTGCAAATCGGTATATATTATTATAGAAATATGGCTGTCGTAGAGGAGATTCGTCCGCTCCAATCATCGGTTCATTTTCAGCCACTCCAGATGACTTACCGTTTTCAAGCTTATAAGAATACTCCTGTCCGTATGTAAAATTATCTTCACCTGTCATTGCATTCCAATTATCATACATCAATATTCTTTTTACGCGATGACCACCTCCGATTTTAGCTTCAGTAGGATCAACCAATCGAATCCAAGACTTATTTGACACGATTTTTCTACCTCTTATTAATGTCCATATTTTGAGATTTGGGGACACAAAGAGCTCTGTAAAACTTGCAATACTATTCAAAACAGCATTTGCTAAATCAAGTAACCCATTTTCAGTGTCATCTCCTGATGGGCTGACATCCACATCATTAATATATTCGTTTAAATATAGTCGTCCAAATTGTATAGCTGCCTTAGTAATTGGGCTATAAACACCACCTTCTCCATCCTTCAGACTTTCGCCTTTAAATTTAATCCAACCATATTTCACTCCATTAATAACTTCTATTCCACTATTAAAAATCTTACCATATCCTGAAATATATTCGAAGTTAGTGGGGTCATCCGTACCAAGTCCCCTCATTTCCGTCAAAGTTCGAAAATATAGTTGTCCTCCTTCCAGATCACCGACATAATCTTGAATATTGTCATAACCATTCAGCATTTCAAAATAGATTCTTCTATTTTTATTTAAATCATCCGATACAGACTGAAGCTTAATCGATGAATTTATTAAGCCCTCTTCCACGCCTACTATTTTAAACATTCTATTGGCCCGTTTATTTTGAACATACCTATAATCATCTGCTTCATATTCTACCACAATCTTACCTCCCGAGGGAAGCTTTATTTGATTCATACACCACGCTGCCGCATATTGATTTGCTAACGATCTATTTTGTGTAGTATATGGAAAATCAAAATTTGTAAGCGGTGAGCTAAGCGGTAAGTCTTTTACAGCGTTCCCTCCTGCCAGTTTGCTAAAAGTACCCCAACGATCTAAAGCTTTTAAATTATAAGCTTTATTATTTCCATAATAAAACTCATAAGGAGAATACTTCATTTTGTTAGAGCCTTGGTATGTAAAGTATAGTTTATCTAAGGTTAATTTACCTGCTCCTCCTTGAGAGGTCGGATTTCCGGGGCATAAATTATAACTATATTCAAAATGCACTGATTGAATAGGAGTAGCATTTACCCCATTTAATTCATAATCTATTCTGGAGTATTTATCAATTCGATCAATCCGTTTTCCCATCAAACTATTAGTCCCTCCATTTCTATCTGAAACACTTCTTAAATCAGCTCTATCTGATAAGGTAAAAACAATGATGTAATTTTTACTTTCAATACTTGTCACATACATCAACTCTTTAGCGCCATAAATAAAACTTGCTTTATCATCCGAATTAATTGATTTCAAACCTTCATTAAAAGAAGCCTCTTTGGAAGCTGGGTTTCTCCAACCAAAGTTTCCAACCTTCATATAGTTGAACTTAACGTAATTTCCAAAATCATTTTTACTAGGACCTTTAATAGAATCGTTATCAATATAATCATCTGTCAGAACACTTGAAAGCATAAATGAATGAGCATAAGCTGGAGTTGTTCTAGAGTTATAATAGCCATCCACGCCGAAATCATTATCCTTAGATGCAGCACTCGAAGGATAAGTAATTACCCCTATATAATCGTTATTTGGAGTCAATGCTGTAGGTCCACCTCCATTTAGGCCAGATCCAACCGCGAAAGTAACATCTTCTTGTAGTGTATTATACGCTGGAATATCAAAAACATATCTTTTCCCATCATTTCCCAAATAAATCATTTCTCCAATATGATGATCCTTTGCTTCCGTAGTAATAAGACCACTGCGATATTCATTAATTCCAAAGCCCTTTTTTAAATCACCAATTGTTAAAATTTGTAATAAAACATTTTTTGGATATTCACTGGTTCTTTCCATCTTTGTATTTGAAGCAACATTCGTCATTGATTCAGCTGAGCCAAGTTTAATATCATCATAAAAGCCTGATAATCGAAATTTTACTGCTAAATCATTATTTAATTTATCACTAAAAAAGTTATCTCTATCCACACTAAAATCATTTGCTTCTATTAAAGAAAAATTATTTATTTTTTGTGTGTTTTTTCTAAACTTATTCCCTTCTTTAATCAAAGAAGTTACATCATTCCAAGCAGAGTTCTCTGTATAGGTTTTAGACTGATTAATATCCACTGATGCTTTAAATAATGCTGGTAATCCTGCCTCAAAGCCAATGTTATTAGCTTCCATCGTATTAGTGGTCATAGGATCAAAAACATATCCAATGTCATCTCTAAACCCTTTAAAACTACCACCAATACCTTGAGCGCGAACAGAAAAAATATCGCTCGTTAAAGAGGTAGATGGCAAAAAAGGAGTGTCTTTTGTAAACGATCCATCATTATCTCTGGTAAAATCTAATAATGCTTTCTCATTCTCTTGTCCTTTGTTTAAATTAAAATAACCATATGCGGGATTATGTGATATTTTAAGATCTTCAGGAATAAACTGTTTAGAAAAGCTAATACTTATAGAAGCTGTTGGATCAACAGTATAAGCATCAAAACCTAATTTAAAATTACCTGAAAAATTAATCGTTTGCATCGATGTTTGAACAGCTGGTGAAAAATTAGTAGTTCCAAAATTATAAGACGCTTGTCCTGCAACAAGCGAATTCATAATTTTAGGATCATCCATAGAAAATCCATAACTAATCTGTTGTAAACCTGATCTTGAATTAAAAGAAGCACCTATATTTCCTCCCAAGCTTACATCTCTCGCATCTGCATCTTCACCCGTTACTGACAAACTTGCTGAAGGTCTAAAACTTGCACCATTTTCACTACTACCAGAAATCGATAAACCTGCCGATAGTCTTCCTGCGCCATCTTTAGAAAGCTTACTTGAAATATTCAGTCCAAATCCTTTTTCTACCGCCCACCCTGAATAATTATTAAAGGATACTGCAGTATTAGAGTTTACTCCAATCGATCCCAGTTGATCGAAAGCTACAATCTCTATTGATGAACCGAAATCTAACGAATAGGTCTTATTATCCTTCAAATTCTTTTCCGTAATGATTTCATCACCATCAAAATCATCAGGAATTCCTCTTAAGTTACGTACTACTTCACCTACATTTAAATTCCAACCAAGTCCTACCCAAGAGGCTTCTTGATCCATTGTGATTCCAGCATTATAATTAATGTTTAAAGGATATCCTTCTATTTCCATTAATGGAATATTGTAAGAGAAATCACCGGTAAAAGGATTCACCATATCATCCATTCCAATGGGAGCAAAAGATTGAACTTCTGGTTGTGTTGGCCCACCAGCAAAGGCATTGCTGGGAATATATAAAATATTGAGAGTAAAGATGAGGATAAAAAACCAACTTATAACGCGAACATTAAAATTCTTGTTGCTCTCTTTTTTATTAGACTTTAGTTTCATAGTTTAACTTTTTTAGCAGTTAATATTATTTTCTTATTTTCAAAAAGTTGATCGTCAAAATCCACTTCTAAATCTTTTATTTTTTTCAATGCATCATTTTCAAAATACAAATTGATCCGATAGACATTTGATCCTTTTATCCCAAGCTCCAATCTACTACCAAAAACCTTTGCCTCTTTTCCATTTATTTTAATTTCAAAAAGTTCTTGCAACTGGAATTGAGTGTATTTTGCATAATCTTCATCCGTATCAAAACTCCTTCGAGGATCATTTGTTGAATAGACCTCAAGAAAATATTGATGACCTAATTTATTTTCTTCGTTTAGTAGTTTATTACATTTTAATGTATAAACAGAATTGCCTTCACTTACCTCGCTAATAGTAATCGTTCCCTCTTTCTTACCTAGACTAAAACTGAATAGAAAAAATGATAGCAATAATCCGATAAATACTTCCCTATTTCTCATTTGACATAATAAAATTGCATCGCATATCTTTTGTTATCCACCCAAACTTCTAATACATAATTTCCTTCTTTTAATTTTAGGCTTTCAATATCAGCTTGGTAATAACTATAATCTCTATTTACATTTTTCTTAATCACTTCATCAACTGTCAGAGTTTCATTTCCATTTACAGTCTTTCTAATCGAACATTTCTGAATTAATTTTCCTTTATCTTCTATCGCAAAATAGATCTTATCCGTTTCAATTTTGTATATCGCACTATTCAAGTTGGTTGCCAGTTTAATGTACTGTCCCTCATTTTCTCTCGGGTCTCTAATTGTAAATTCCCACTGCTCAGATTGCATTACAGGAGAACCATTCATCATAATGTTTACTTGCCATGCATATGTATGTCCAGGATTTAAATCCTCTATTGAAGAAGGAAAAGGTAAATTAGCATCTTTAAGTCCAAAACCTGAATATAAAACCGTATTCATTATTAAAGCTTCGCTAATTGATTGTCCATGTTCTTTTTCTACCAGAACGACTTGCATATCCACCCGTGGATCGGTTATGATAGAGGCTAAATCACATTGCCAAATTAGTGTAGGTCGTTTGTTATCAATTGTATCCAAATGATAAGGAGCGGAAAGCGAAATCGGGTATTCAAAACCAGACTGAGCTTTAACCGAACTGTTAAATCCAATTCCACATAACACGATGAATATTATTGCTCTCATATATCAATAATCATTTTAAGTTTTACAATAAAAGGTTGAAGTCCATCAGGCACATTTCTGAAAAGGACGTATTCGTTTTGTAGAAATTTTTGAGCTTCTACAGCCCAACTCAAGTACTTATTAAATCTAAAACCAACTTCTCCAATTCCCCCAACAGACCAGTTATATTGCTCGCTTTTACTGATTGCCAAGAAACCTCTGAAATAGAAATCCTTTATTTTAACCCCTAATTCTGGTTGAATAATAAAGAAATGACCACTTATATCATTTAAACCTTCATAGTACTGATGTTTTAATGTCAATCCCACATAAATTCTATCAAATGAAATACGATTGGAAACTGAAGATGATACAACTTTATAGGAGGTATCTTTTCCAGAAAGGAATAAAGTATTATTATCAATATTAAGAGAATAGCGTCCTTTTCTTTTTAAATTTTTATTGACGTATAACATCATATTCGCCATATGATTTAAATTCTTATTTAAAATAATATGGGAATTTCGATCAACCATCTGAAGAACTGAATAGCCTGCTGAGAATCCAAAATTTCTTCCGTAATATCCTGGATTTATACCGTACTCATTTGATGATGTACCTCCAAAAATATTATTCGAAAAGTATCGATTTCGTGCATAGTGGTAACGAAGATTCCATTTATTTGCTAATTTCATCTGATGCGATAGCTCTATTCGTTCGTTTTGTGCTAAGAATATGCCTTGAACCCAAGCGTCATAATTGGCTGACATATACCTATAGCTCGCTTTAATTTTTTGTCGTCGGATTAAATATTCTCCTTGAACGCTACCTCCAAAATGGTCTTTTAATTTCAAATTAGAAGTATTCTTATCCAACCATGTCACACCAGCGCTCGCACTAAAAATGAGATTCTTTTTGGATAAGAGCGCCATACGTCCATTCACATTGGATGTTATTTTATCTTTTAAACCAATATTATACAAAGTGTCTTCGTTTTTGAATTTTAACACTCTACTGTTATAAAAGGTTTCAATAGCAATATTATTCCCTTCTAACTGTCCATATCCAACATTTGTTCTAGCCAATAATTTCGTTGAATTGATATTAAAATAACCTCCCATGCCCGAATTAAACACATTCGCTTGATTGCATGCTAACTGTTGGTAGACATTTGTGGTAATAATTTGATTAGGAAGAGTAAATCCAGCTGCTGCCTCTACAAAATAATGATCATCTGCGTAACGAACATTAATACCTTGAACAGGTATTGTCGTGCCTGAGCCACTTGTATTTAATCCCGTTAATCCAATATCAATCGTTTTAAACTTTGAAAGTAAATCGGCTCCTTTAAATTGATTTAATTTTTGATATTTTTGTTGTAGTTCTTGATACGTGTTTTTATATCCTTGAATTCTTTCTTGAATCGCAGTTATAGAATCTTGGTATTTCTCAAAATTATTTGGTATTTGACTGTCCAAATCTAATTTATCTGGATTAGGTTTTGTAAGATTTGGTTTATCAATCGACAGTATAGCTTTTTTAGATAGTTTCGGAATTTTTCCACTCACATTTGGCAACTCAAGATTATTATTCAATTGTGAAGAATCAAGAGTAGGTTTGGTTATATTATTTACATCTTTAGGATATTTACGTCGTAAGAAAGACAATTTCGCTTCATAATTTGCTAGCTGATACTGTTGTTCAGCAATTAATTTACCTAGTTCGTTAATTTTAGTGAGATATTTATTTTTTAAAGAACCTCTATAACGGGAAGCATTGTATGAAATTTTAAAATAACTCGCCTGACCGTAATAAAATTTCTCATTTGAGAGACGAAATTTAATATCGACTGGAATATTTTTGATGGTGAGTTTATTATCCGATTCTAAAAAGAGATATGTTTTAGAATTATCACTACGATATATAGGAGATACACCATAATTAATTCCATGAACAATGTGTGATTGATCATGCCAAGTTGAATCTGACTGAGCAAATATAATTACGTTCAGTCCTGAAAATAGAAATAATATGATAGTAAGTAGCTTTATCAAATAGTTATTTTTTTTTAACAATCTTAATTAAAAAAATTAAAATATTACAAAAAAATCAAAATTTAACATAATTATTTTTATAGTGTTTTATCTTAAATTCACATAATCAGATATTTAACAGTAAATTAATTTTGTAGATTTATTGTACATAATTTCATATAACTACAAATTTTATTAGAATGAAATCGTAAAAGTGTAATACACTATTACTAGTAAAGAGTATTTATCTTAGAATTAAATTTAATCAAATTATTCTCGAATTATGAAAAGAAAGGGAAGTTTTAGTCACTTTCATACATCTACATTTATATTATAAATTTACTTCCTTAAATCTTCAGCGTCTTCAGGAAATGTGATGAGGTTAAACATTTCACGTAATCGAGAGCGAACCCGATTACCGTATAGTTTTTCTAATTCATTCGCATTCAGATTTGTTGTCGCGTGCGTAATGATTCCTCTAGTTCGTAAGAGATCGTAACGCCTTAATAGAATCTCAGCCATCACATTGGATTCATTTCCAAAATGTTTCATATTCTGTTCTACTCCTAAGTCATCGAAACAATAGATAGTGTCTGTATTTCCGTATTTATGTAAAGCTGTATAACCATTTTGTAAAAACTCTCCTGCAATTGCTCTGGTTGGTTTTACAATGTATTTTCTATTTGGATAGGTGATAAGATTGAATAACTGCATCAAGGATGTTTTTCCACAACCAATGGTGCCCACCAGCAAAATTCCTTTATCAGGGTCAACACCGTATTTCTTGCAATTTTCTTCATCCCGAATGGCGTAAACCATTAATTTTTTGAGGATGGTTTTGTTTATTCTCAAAATCCGAAAGTTGCTACCGAAACGTTTCTGCCCATAGTCAGACAGGTATTTCATTGTTCGCATGAAATCGTAAATGATTTCGTTTTCTTTGATGATGTAATGTTTTTGTTCCATGAGAAGAAAGTTAAAAGTGAGAAACTTTGTGAGGAATAACCTCAATGTTCGCGGAGAAGTCGCAAAGGACAAAAAGATTTATAAAGGGATATCGTAGCGTTTGTTTTCGTTGACGTGGAGATGTGATGAGGTTGTTTCAGCCTTTGCGAATTGCTTGATATTCAACATCCAATTTCGTGCTGCAGCTTTCCAGTCTTTCATTTTTGTTTTCCCACCAACGAGCCAGCCGTTGGATTCAAAGTAGTTGTGAAATTTTTCTGCTTCAATGATCGCACTTTCTTTTTCGAGGAAGTAGGATTTGATTTGTACGATATCAGGTGCGATAAATCGCTCCTTTACATTTTTTTGATTTTGAGAGAGGGAGGACGAGGACGACGATGAGGATAATGAGGGCGAAAAATCTTTCGCCCTTACTATATTGTTTATATGTTTTCTTTTGTTTATATTGTTTATAGAAGGTACCACAACCATTCCACTACTATACTCATTAGTATGCCCACTAGTATGCTCACTACTATTCCCACTACTCTTCCCAAAAGTGTACAGGTTCACTAAACTGCCTTTTACGGGATTGTTTGAAGGTAAATATTGGAGGTATCCAAATTTATCCAATTCTTTTAAAAGTTTGGTATAGGTACTTTTAGAACCGATTTTTGAGAGTAGCATAATTTCTGATCGGGCAATGGACATTGGATTTTGAAATCGATTGAAATTCCAAAATTGAAATAATGTTGCATAAAGTGCTATATGTCCCATTGATAAGCGACTGTCATGCGCAACTATTTCAAAAAAGCCTGTTAAGTGTTGAATATAATTAACAGGCGTTTGCTGATTATTCTTCATCTTATAAAGAATTACGTTTGTTCATTTCCATGACTTTTAAAATCTCTTTCCTGTTATAGAAAATCACGCCACCTATTTTGGAATAAGGAAGTGTTCCATTGATCCGTAAATTTTGTAATGTTCCTGGAGAGATTCCTAACATTCGCTGTACTTGATGTGATTTCAACCAATTATATTCTTCTTCTTGCTCTTTAACCGGTTGTTGATTTTCAGATAAAAGATCACGGATATCTCCGACCAATGTAAGACGAAAATTCTCTAAATCTTCTGGTGTAATAATTTCTGTTGCCATATCTATTTCTTTAGGTGTTTATGTGGCAAATCTCTGACGTTTGAATGAATTTAATTGACAAGGTGATGACAAGGTGTATGATATTTTTACATATAAAATAAGTAAATATCTGATTATCAAATTAGTAAATTTATATTTCTTGAAATTTAATGTAAAAAATGACAAGGTGGCTTGAAATTACCACCTTGTCGTTATTCTCTCCAATTACGAAGAATTTAAGTACCCATCTCTACATGTTTCTACGGGATACTATCCTGTTCATATATGTAGTCAATCAAACTGTTTGTAAGAGATTCAAGGAATATTGCATTTGATTTTTTTCGTTGCTTAATATTGATGAATTGTCTATAAGGGTCACCTAAATCAATATTGAAAAACACTCCAAATTCTTTGATTAATTTCTTTATTTCGACTTCACCTTTATTAATTACACCTTTACAATAAAGGGCATAGACAAGCTCTATTAATGCGGATTTTGGAGCTGTCCAATTAAAATCCGACTTGATAGTTTTGGGATTTTCTCCATTAGTAGTTTCAACCGATGGAGCATTTAATTGATTTTGAATGAATTTGTAGAGTTTTGTATTCAGTATTAATTTTGACACCAAGTAATCCCCGTTAGTTGTATGATTAAAATCATCACGTAAAAGAATATAGGGAGGAATAGAAGATGGATCCAAGTTCTTTCTTAAAAACAATACTTCATCAAAATTGGTTTGACCACTATTATAATATATTATAAATTCGAGGTGCTGTGAATGGAACTTTTCTACTTTCTGCAACTCATACTGAAGATGCTTTTTTGTGATTTTAGAATCACTTAAAAAATGCTGTTTGGTGATTTTTGATTTTTTGTAATAATACATCATCGTGGCTACTAATTCAGGTTTTAAATTCCGGAAATAATCCATTTCCTCCTGTTCAGATTTGAATTGATAGTTGGACGCAAATTTACGCAGCTCCTGATAATGTTCAAAAATCAACAATTTACATGCTTCACATTTTTGAACTTCTGTCTGGTCTGAATTACTGATTTTAGTAATTTCTCTTTCCAGTTTTCCGGTCAATTGACTAAAATAATTTTTCATAATGTATCAATTTTGAATTCTTGATTTGTACGTATAACATTGCTAACTTGTTATACAAATAGAAAACGCCTAGCGCTTCGACAATGCTCAGCAACCAGGCGTTTGGTGTATGTATTTTTCTTAATTTAGGATTATCCGATGTTGGTCAGAGATTGCTTATCAAATTGTGAAAACAATTTTTTTCTAAGTTGCTGCATATCATCACTAACCTTTTGCTCTACGACTTTGGCATAAATCTGAGTCGTTCGAATACTACTATGGCCAAGCATCTTACTAACAGTTTCAATCGGAACGCCATTTGCGAGTGTAATGGTGGTTGCAAATGTGTGACGAGCAATATGCGAGGTTAATTTTTTATCGATTCCACAGATGTCGGCTATTTCTTTCAAATAGGCATTGTAACGCTGATTGCTATTTACAGGAAGTAATTTATCGTATTTGGTACAATACTCGTGATTGCGGTACTTTTCAATAATCTCTAATGCAGTTGGAAGAAGCGGAACACTTTCTTTCGTTCCCGTCTTTTGTCGAAGTGTACTGAGCCATAAATTACCGTCTAGTCCTTTCATAACAGCATTTTTTCTAAACTCATATACATCCGAATAGGCAAAGCCTGTGTAACAACAAAAGATAAACACATCTCGAACCTCTTCGAGACGAGAAGTGTGCAACTTTTTATTGATGAGGATGTTGATTTCTTCCTGGTTTAAAATCTCTCTTTCAGGACTTGTATAAGAACATTTGAATTGATTAAAAGGATTGCTTGGAATCCAATCTAACCCAACAGCCATATTCATTATCTTTTTAAGGTTCTTGATATACTTATGTGCTGTGTTGGATTGGAGCTTGTCTAATGTCAATAAATAATGTTCAAGCTCAGTAACGAAACGTAGTCGCATTTCAGGTAGATCCATATCTTCTTTCTTGTACTGGTGCTTCATAAAAGCCTGAACTTTGTTTTTGGTTATAATATAACGAGCGTAAGTTTTCGATACTACAATTTCGCTTTTAACTTGTTCAGATAGTTTTAGATTGTGGTATTCGAAGGCATCAAGAATGGTTTTATTTTTGGGGCGTTGGTCTTCAACTCCTAAAAACTTGTTTTTGATGTCTTGTGATACTATCATTTTCCCCATTGATGAAAAGCCAAGAAAAATTTGGTTCAAATCGTTTCGTGTTTTTTCAATGTAGGCATTGAGCAACTGGGAATGTTTGTAACTTGATTTACATTTTCCTGCTTTGCTATCCCAATAGGATTTTGGGATGAAATGCTTTGTTGCAATTTCAGTCTTTTTTTGATCCACATAAATTCGGATGTACAAAGGCGATTTATCGTCTTTGGCTTTTTGGTTATACAACCAAAAAAGGATTTTGAATTTCTGATTAGTACTCATCATATACGGTTTTAAATGTTACACTTTTAAAACCGTTCATTCAGTTTATTGAAACTATTTATCAGATTAATCTCTGTCAAATAATTTCCGTGCAACAAGTAATCTAAATCCAATAAAAAAGAGATTTAGCTGTTTCCAGTAACCAAATTTACAGATAACTTTCAGGTTACTGTATAGGTTACTGAAAGTTTGAATTTGGATGTATTTATTTGTGTTTACCACTATGTGATGATTTGATAATTTCCTGAAATTTGGGGGCTTTTAACGAAAAAAGCCTCTCAGTTGAGAGGCTTTTGGTGATCCCGCTGGGATTCGAACCCAGGGCCCATACATTAAAAGTGTATTGCTCTACCAGCTGAGCTACGGAATCATCGTCTTCGTGTTCGACCCAAGATTATTGAGTTATAGACGGGGGCAAAGATAACTACTTTTTTTATTTACGCAAGAATTATTTTAAAAAATTACATTCTTTTAAGTATTTCAGGGAAATTAGTTCTTAAAGCGCATTGCTTTCATCGATTCGCTCCATCTAAACAATTCTTTTAAAAGCACTTTCGCCGTGTTATCGATCTTTTCATCGGATTGAAAAACACCATCGACAATATTCTTTGAAAAGAATGGAAGATTCACTTGCTCTTGAATGGGCATCATATTCAAGGTCGTCACCACTTGCTTGAGCATTTGCGTAGAACGAAGTCCTGCTGAGACACCTCCATAACTGACAAAACCAACTGGTTTATACTGCCATTCTTGGAACAAATAATCTATCGCATTCTTTATCGGTGCGGGATAACCATAGTTGTATTCTGCAAGTACGATAATAAAAGCATCAGCGGAATCAATAATCGCACTCCACTGCTTGGTGTGTTCGTGTGTGTATTTTTTCAAACGGGGATGATTCGGTTCATCTATAAACGGCAATGCAATCTCTTTCAAATCGAGTAATTCCACCTCAAACTCACCCGCACTTTTTGCTAACGCCGTTATCCAATTCGCTACTGCAATTCCACTACGACCTTCTCGTGTGGTGGATGTTATAATCTTTAAACGATTCATTTTATCTATTTTAAATTAAATTGGAACCACTAATTGCTCCAAATGTTCCCAAAATTGGGGATAACTCTTAGCAACACTTTCAGCTCCTTCAATAAGGACAGGTTCCGTTGCAAACATACCTGCGATGGCTAAACACATGGCAATACGATGGTCGTTGTGTGCATTTACCGTTCCGCCTGAAATGGTATCTTTCCCTTCGATAACTAAAGTGTCATTTTCCACCCAAAGGTCAACACCTAATTTGGAAAATTCAGCAATCAATGCTTCCACACGATTGCTTTCTTTATTAATAAGACGATGCACTCCTAATAAGCGTGAAATTCCAGGTGTCAATGCAGCATACGTTGTCAATGCAGGAAATAAGTCAGGACTATTAATCAAATCACAATCTATTGGTGTTCGCGCTTCTCCGTCTATGATTAGAAACTGACTTCGCACTTCGGAACAATTAGCATCTAGTAGAATGCTAATTAAGTGCTTATCGGCTTGTAAACTATTTAATTGTAATCCGTCTACACCGATATTTTTTCCTAAAGCAGAAGCCACTAACCAAAAACTAGCCGAACTCCAATCTCCTTCTATGGTATAATCAGTTGCTTGAAGTCCTTCATTTGCAGGTATCGAAAAATAGTCAAAATCTTGGTGCGTGATTTCAATTCCAAACTTTTCAAGTACGTTTAAGGTCATCTGTAAATACGGACGGCTTTTTAGATGCAAAACATGTAAATCGATTGGTTTTCTCAACGTACAAAGTCCATAAAGCAAACCAGAAATATCTTGTGAACTTTCACCTCCGTTTACAATAATGTCACTCGTTTGTATGGTGTTCTCAAACGTTAGTGGTAGCGTGCAAGATTCATTGCAGAGGATGTTCCCTTTTAATACTTCTTTGTGTTTGGGGTAAAAAGTCATTCTACGCTTGAGCACAGAGTCCTCTCCTACTATTCGCTGTTTTCCTTCGCTACAAGCAAATACTCCACTTAACAAACGAGCTCCTAAACCGCTTTCACCTACGTTTACTTCAACTTCCAAAGGAATAGCTGATGTTCCAGTAATGAGAAATTCGTCTTCGACTACCGTAACGTTTGCTCCTAGCTTTTGAATCAAAGACATCATCGCCAATTCATCTTTACAAACACCTATATTTTTAACAATAGAAGTTCCTTTAGCAAGTGCAGCTGCCAATATAACACGCTGACTATCACTTTTTGACGGTGGAATTTGAATAATTCCTTCGTAATTCTGAAAAGGTTTGATTTCGTAATTCATATATATCTGACTATAAGCGAATATACTAAAAAGATAGCTTATTCCTCCTTTCTATTCATTACGCTATTTTGATGTTGTATCGATTCTTGATGAATAGAGTCCATGAGTGTACGGATGAATTTTGGACTCAATCCTGTCGTTTCAGAAGATTCTAAGCGTTCTTGTAAGATTTTCATCCATTGGCTAACATCTAAAATAGTCAGGTTCTTTTCGCGTTTAAAATCACCTAATTTATCACTTAGTTGCATCCGTTTAGAAAGCAATTCAAAAACACCATCGTCTAAATTCTTTAATTGTTCACGGTAGTTTTTCAACTGTACTTCGTAATTCTTGTCCGTTGGATTTCGTTTGATTAATTGAGATAAAATATCTTTCAATCTCTCAGGCGTAATCTGCTGTGAAGCATCCGAAAGTGCTTTATCAGGATCGGGACTGGTTTCTATCATCAATCCGTTAAAATTCAAATCGAGTGCGTTTTGAGAAACCTCAAAGATCAACTCTCTATTGCCTGTGATGTGGCTTGGATCACAAATTATAGGCATCATCGGAAAATGTTCTTTCAAAGCGATGGGAATTTCCCAATTCGGTACATTTCGATATTTAGGATGATTGTAGCTTGAAAAACCACGATGAATAGCCGTTAAATCGGTTATTCCACCTTTTTGAAAACGTTCAAAAGCACCAATCCATAAATTCACATCGGGATTGATTGGATTTTTTATCAAAATAGGAATTTCCACTCCTTTCAATGCATCGACAATGTCTTGTACTGCAAATGGATTCACCGTCGTCCTAGCACCCATCCAAAGCACATCCACGCCAGCTTTCAAAGCTAACTCAACATGTTTCGGTGTTGCCACTTCAATACAAAAAGGTTTCGAGAATTCTTTTTTCACTTCTTGTATCCATGTGAGGCCAATTTCTCCAATACCTTCAAAGGAATTGGGGCGCGTTCGTGGCTTCCATACGCCTGCACGAATTAAGCTAACGTCCTCATTTTCGTTCAATGCTTTTGTTATCGTATACAATTGTGATTCGCTCTCAATACTACAAGGACCAGCAATGATATATGGTTTTTCGCTTTGTTGAATAATTGCTTTTAACTGCATGAAGTCTGTTTCGGTTTATTAACGACAAAATCTTTGAGATAGAAAGGTTCAAAGTACGCTAAATCTACGAAATCTTTTGCGAGAAACTTATTATATGCTTCCATTATTTGACCTTTTGCAGAAGAAAAATTGGTGGTATCAATGGTAAGGTTTCGATTTTGCCAAAGTTCAGCTGTCTTAGCGGCAGCGTCACCGATGACAACCAGAGGTTCGAATGCTTGAAATGTTGTTTCTTCCAGAATAGTTGCGGTAATTTCCGTAAGTGGATGTAAATCTTCATCATACACTTGCGTAAACGCTTCCATTCTGCGTGCATCAATCATCGATAAAATATTTGTGTTCGGATATTTTTCGTGAGCAGCTAAAGCAATGCATCGCAAAGAATCAATCGCTATAAATGGGATATTTAGTGCAAAACAAATTCCTTTTGCCGTAGAAGTACCGATGCGCAATCCCGTATAAGAACCAGGACCCGAACTAATAGAAACAGCACTTAAGTCAGACGGTTCGATGTTTGCTTTATTCAACGCTTCTTCTATATACAACGTCAGTTTTTCACCATGTGAATAGCCTTCATCCAGTGATTCGATAAGTTGTACCAATTGCCCATTAACAGAAACTGCCACCGAACAAGATTTGGTAGCAGTTTCTAAATGTAATAAATACGTTTTCATTATTTAGTCCTTCAATTCAAGTTTGAATCCAATACCGTGAATATTAGTAACTTGAACGCTTTCGTCTTCTTTCAAATACTTTCTCAACTTAGTGATGAAAACATCTAAACTTCTTCCAACGAAATAATCATCTTGTCCCCAAACGGCATTTAAAATCACCTCACGAGGAGCTACTTGATTTTTAAATTTACAAAGCATTCTCAAAATTTGCGCTTCTTTCTTCGTTAATGTCTTTTCAAATTTAGGGTGAATTAATCTATAATTCTCCACATCAAATATATAAGAACCTAATTTAATTTCCTTTTCTTCGACATCACCCACTACAATATTGACACGTTTTAACAACGCCTTAATACGCATGTGCAATTCTTCAAAACTGAAAGGCTTCGTCAAATAGTCGTCTCCGCCTACATCAAATCCTTTTGCTTTATCTTCCATCATAGATTTGGCCGTCAAAAAGATAATTGGAATCTCACTATTTAACTTGCGAATATCATCCGCTAATGTAAATCCATCTTTTTTTGGCATCATAACATCTAAGATACAGATATTAAATTTATCTTCATTAAACCTCTGATATGCCTCTACCCCATTTGAACATAATGTAACTTGGTATCCCTCCGATCTTAATTGGTCAGCAATAACAAATCCTAAACTTGTATCGTCTTCAGCTAATAAAATCTTTGCTTTCATATCGACTTATTTAATTTTAATTTATATAATTATACAATTAGTAACGTAAAGTTACACTATATATTTACTTTTTAGAAAAAATTTTATCTAAATTTAACATTTGGCCCATCCTAATTGTATTTAAAAACGTATAAATTACGAAATTATTATATATATTTTTATCTTTATTATGAGTGCATAGCATTAATTGCAAGAAAAAGTAATTCAAAAAGAGTCTGAAATTATTATTTAAGAATAAAATTCTGCAAATGGCACAATTTCCTTAATTTGAATTAATTCTTTCGCATTTGCTTTCATTGTTTTTAAAACTATCTCTTCTTTCTTTTTTGTTTCAATAGAATGTTCTATTTTTCCTTTTTTACTGAAGAAGGTATCTTTTAATTTTAGCATAATGCCACTTTCCAGTACCAATACATAAATGTTTGTCAACTTACGGCGCATAAATTTCGGGAAAATGCGAATAATTCGATAGACCAATTTGGAACATTTCAAGTAAAAATCAATATGCTTTGGTGATAAAGACTTATTGACTTCTTTCGAAATGAAAACGTGATAAGGAATTTCAAATTGTTTTTCAATCAATCGAAGAAAAGCATCTTTGTCGGCTTTCAATAATTCAAAAGGTAACACGACAATTTTAGCTTTGTCAAAATACCTTAAATAGGTTTCGTAGATGAAATCGTAATTGTAAATTTGAGTAACTTCTTGCTGATAGTTTTCTAAAAACTCAAGGTATGTCTCTGTTCCTCCAGACGCTACATGCTGTGCATGTAAAGACGCAACAACTGTGT
>JBEBRN010000030.1:0-33941 GCA_040394775.1 Taishania pollutisoli | reverse complement strand
GATTACCATTTGACACCCCACTACATGCTGAACCTAAATCATTATAAGGTCCCCATAAGGCAAAGTCAACATCTATTCCAGAGCCACCTCCACCAGGACTTGTTCCTTGTTTGATAGTAATATTAATCTTACCAGGTTGATCCACTTTCATATAGTACCATGCAGCATTAGGAGAGGGTCCTAAACAACCAAAGTTCGTTCCTGGGTTTTGACTTTGAGCAGTAGGTTGTCCCGTTGTATTTGGGAAGTTATATGCACTACTAGAACAAATAGGGTCAGGATCACACGGGCCAGTACCTTGTCCAAATACCGATATCTGACTTGATAATATAAAGAATAGTGTAATTAGGAGAGATAATTTTTTCATTTTATTATTATTATATTTTGTACTTGGGTATTAAATAGCTTATTTTTTAGTAGTATTTGGATCAATCACAATCATATAATTTGTACCATATACTCGAAGTATTTGTTCGTCTTCTCCATTAAAATTGAAAAAATATTTTAATGGATTAAACTTATTTGGATCAAAATTCTCTGCTTTATCATAATCAATTTCTGGGTGATATTTGCTTCTCAACATAATCGTTCCTAATACTGGATAATCCTTACCATCCCATTTTTTCACTTCGACTTTCTCCATCCTCTGGATGTATATTTCCTTAAGTTCATCAGTCATGTAGGGTGTTCCACCATAAACCTCTTCTATAAATACTTCGTAATTCTCAGAATTTATTTTTTGAGAAAAAGAAAAATTAAAACAAAATACCAAAACGAAGGTTGTTAACAAATATTTTTTCATATTTTAAATATTATAGTGGTTTAAAAGAATCCATGCTCTAAATTGACGGGAAAATTAATTAAAAGTTGTCTAATAGTAAGAGAGAAAAATATGAAAAACATTTCATTTAACAAAACAAATACCTACATGTCTGATAATCAAATATTTATTTAACAAGGGTTTTATTAACAATATCAGTAAAATAGTTAATTTTTTTAAAAAGTAGTCAAATATCGACGCATATTAATCTATGTTAAAATAATATTAATTAACATCTTTAATGTACTGAATTGCAAACCCTTTGCTTTTGTCTATAACGATACAATTATCTGCAAAAAATTCTTTGAATTAACTAAAAAATAAAGTATGTATATAGAAATGGAAATAAGGCGCTAAAAGACAGCACATTATAATAATAGATTATCATTAAATGCTTCCTGTTTCAAGGTCATATGTACAATAATATAAAAAAAAATAGTAAATCAAATATCCAGGGGAAATTCTCCTTTATCTAGCCACTCTAACCATTTCTCTCGAGGTGCCAAAGAATGAATAAATGAATCATTCGTTCTTTCTAAAATTCTTTTATTTACTTTTTTTGCCTCTTCTATATTAAAACTAGGTACGATGTCGAACATTAAAACAACTCTATCCTCATTCGTTCTATTCCATGTTTCATGTTCCTTGCTATCATCAAATAGCAGAATTTTACCTTCTTCCCAATTGACAGTTTCATTTTCAACCCGTAACTGAACGTCACCTTCTGGAATTATCAAACCCAAATGTGCCCTCAAAACTTCATTTGTAAAACCTGTATGAGGAAGAATGTGTGTATTTGCAGATAAAAGGGAGAATTCTGCTGTCACAATCGACGGTATAGACTTAATCAATTCAGCAGTGATTGGACATGAATCCATATTTGGCATATGATTAATACCAAAAAAACGAAAGGTGTATGATTTCCAACCTTTTTGAACTGTCTTCACTAAATCAGGGCGCTCTTGCATCCATGTTGATTGATGAGGCGCTATCATTGGTTTATTCATAATAGCAACCAATTCCTCTCGAATAGAAGAAACGTTATCTTCAAAAATTTTTAAGACTGGAAAAGACGTTGTATTATATATCATGAATGACATTTTTAGTAATATTAGGTAAATATAAAAATTATTCAATTAATAAATTAAACTACTTAAATTTCGGAGGATTTTGTAAAAAATTTTATCTTTACCTAAAAGAAACGAAGCGTGAAAACACCGAAAATCTGGTTCTCTTTACTAGAACGTTATGAATACCAGGGAGATGTTCCTGTGATTTACCCTAAAAATCATTTTGATTGGGAAAAGAAACTAGAAGGTAAAAGAGAGCTCATTTTTAATGAACTTAAGAATTACTTGGAAACAATCAATGGCCCTGTTGAATATTTCAATTACGAAATGGTCAATAAACAAGGAGCATGGAAAACTATTCCATTAATGAGTTGGGGTGTCCATTTTTACCAACATCAACGCCATTTTCCAAAGACATACGATCTACTCCAACAAATTCCTGGCTTAGTTTCTATTTCTTTCAACGTTCTGGCTCCAGAATCTAATATCAAAGCACATTATGGAGACACTAATGCGATGGTTCGCTGTCATTTTGGATTGGAAATTCCAGGAGAATTACCCGAAATTGGATTCCGTGTAAAGGATCAAAAGCAAGCTTGGAAAGAAGGTGAATTATTAATCTTTTGTGATGGTTACGAACACGAAGCTTGGAACCAAACCGATAAGAATCGTATCATTCTTTTGTTCGATGTTATTCTACCTGAATTTCTACCTAAAAAAAGAACAATCTGTGGAACGGTGTTGAGTTCTATTTTTTTTCAGACAACGCTTTTACGCCTAAAATTAAAAGAACCATCGCCAAAAATGTTAAAATTCATGACCTTTTTCGCGAAAAATGCTGCCATTCTATTAACTCCCGTTTATAATTTGATCGGAAAAATAAGATATCGATGAAAGCATTTTTTAACCAGCATCAAGATGTCTATAATGGAACCGAACCTCCTATTTACGATGTTCAAACGATTCCAGAAGTTAAAATTATAGAGGACAATTATTCTACATTTAAAGAGGAATTACTTGCTGTTATAAATAATGAAGAAACACGTCAAAAAGCATTTTATAAACGTTCGTATGCAAAATCTCCTAATTGGACACAAATAGAATTAATGTTGTACGGATTAAGCTACAAAGACAAAATTGACTTATTTCCAAAAACACATGAAATATTAACCAAAATTGATGGTGTTTCTACTATTTACTTTAGCTTCCTGGATAAAAGCGCCAAAATCAAAGCTCACAATGGTGACACTGATGCTTTTCACCGTATTCATCTAGGAATTAACATTCCTAATGGTCTACCTGACTGCGGAATGGAAGTAGCCGGCAATCAGTTTAACTGGAAAGAAGGGAAATGTGTCGCTTTTAATGATATTTACTTTCACTCGGCTTGGAATCTCACCGATAAAATGCGAATTGTTCTTATCATTGATTTGCTCCTTCCGAAATATAGAGATCAATCTGACCGAGTAAATTCAGGTGTTATTACCACATTAATACTATCGAGAAGTTATAAGTACATCGGAATCATCATTGAGCTTTTACCACGAATACTTACAAGAGCGATTCATCCTGTTCTACACTTTTTCGTACAGATCTATTTTAAAGCTAAAAAAAGATAATATGAAAGATATTTACTTTTATGATTCTAAAGAATTTGAATACACGCAACTATTAGAAGCTAATTTAGAAATTATACAAAAAGAGTTAACGGCTATTTTACAGCAAGATACCACTAATTGGACAAGTGCTTATCCTAATTATCTATCAGAGGAGGCAACATGGAAAACGTTTGAATTTTTGTTTTTTGGAATTCACCATCTTGAAAATCAAAAAATATGTCCTAAAACTACAGCTATTTTAAACCAAATTCCTGAATTAATTACCGCTCAATTCTCCGTCTTACATCCACATTCTCACATATTACCTCACAAAGGATATAGCAAGTTGATATTACGAAATCACTTACCGTTAATAGTTCCCGAAGGAAAACAATGTGGTATTAAGATCGAAGATGAAACTAAACATTGGCAAACAGGAAAAATGGTTATTTTTGATGATAGCTATATGCACGAAGCATGGAATAAATCCGATGAGATTCGAGTGATTTTGATGTTTGATATTGCAAAGCCTGATTGTGGTTATTCCGCAAAAGAAATATGCCATTACAAAATAGAAAATTTAACCGATGATAATTTATTAAAAATAGCTGATAAATCTACTTGGCTGAAATGGCTCCAACAAGGCTATTTTACATTTTAACAAATTACCAAAACTACCTACAACTAAAAAGCCATCCTTTTGGGGATGGCTTTTCTATTCTCAATTGATTTTTATCCTAAGAAAGGGTAACGGTAATCTGTTGCTGGAACGAACGTTTCCTTAATAGTTCTTGCAGAAACCCAACGCAATAAATTCAAGGATGAACCTGCTTTGTCATTTGTACCTGAACCTCTAGCACCTCCGAAAGGCTGTTGACCTACAACTGCTCCTGTTGGTTTATCATTAATGTAGAAATTTCCTGCTGCATTCGCTAATTTCTCTATTGCTAGATTCACCGCATAACGATCTTGTCCCATAATAGAACCTGTCAAGGCATATTCAGATGTTTCATCCACCAATGTTAATGTTTCCTCATATTTATTTTCGTCATAAACGTAAATCGTCATAACTGGCCCAAAAATCTCTTCAACAATTGTTTTGAATTTAGGATTTGTAGTAACGATAACCGTTGGCTCAATAAAGTAACCTACTGATTTATCATAATTCCCTCCAACGATAATTTCGGCATCACTACTATTTTTAGCATAATCGATATAACTTGCTATACTATCAAACGCTTTTTCGCTAATTACCGCATTCACGAAGTTAGAAGTATCTTCTGGTGTTCCCATTTTGAAGGAATTCACTTGTTTCACCAAGATAGATTTCACTTCTGGCCATATATTCGTAGGAATATACGCTCTAGATGCTGCTGAACATTTCTGTCCTTGGAATTCAAACGCTCCACGAGCAATAGCTGTCGCTACTTCCACTGCGTGTGCAGATTTGTGCACCATGATAAAATCTTTTCCACCTGTCTCTCCTACAATTCTTGGGTAGCTCTTATAAATTTCAATATTGTTAGCGATTGTTTTCCATAATTGTCTAAACACCGCTGTTGAACCTGTGAAGTGAATACCTGCAAACTCTCTGTGTGCAAATACAACATCTCCGATGGTAGCTCCACCCGCAGTTACCATATTGATAACACCATCTGGCAATCCAGCTGCTTGGAAAATATCCATAATCACTTTCGCAGAGTAAATTTGTGTTTCTGCTGGTTTCCAAACCACTACATTTCCCATTAAAGCGGCAGAACCAGGTAAATTCGCAGCAATAGACGTAAAGTTAAATGGCGTTAATGCAAAAACAAAACCTTCTAAAGGACGGTATTGTAATCGATTCCAAATTCCAGGGGCAGACTCTGGTTGCTGTGCATAAATTTCAGCCATATATTGCACATTGAAACGCAAGAAGTCAATCAACTCACATGCCGCATCAATTTCTGCTTGAAAAACATTTTTTGACTGTGCCAACATGGTTGCGGCATTCAATTTATCTCTATAAGGCCCTGCTAATAAGTCAGCCGCTTTAAGAAAAATAGATGCACGTTCTTCCCACGCCATTGCTGACCACTTATCTTTCGCTGACAATGCCGCTTCAATCGCTGCTTCTACATGTTTCTTTTCACCTTTATTGTAATGTGCTATTACTCGCTTGTGATCATGTGGAGGCGTTAAGGCTATTTTATTATCTGAAAATACTTTATCAGCACCAATATACATTGGAATATTGATTGGTTCTTGATTTAACATATCCTTGTACGTCTGAATCAGACTTTCTCTTTCTTTAGAACCTGGAGCGTAACTTCGAACTGGCTCATTCACAGCTACTGGAACTCTAACTACTGAATTTGACATAATTTTTTTTTATACAAAGCTACTAATAAACCTGCTTACTTTCGTCACTTTTTATCGCTTTCGAAAAAGTAAAAGTTAAAACAATACCAATTCACAAACGATTTAATAGAACAAACTTCCTTGAATTCAAATTCCTCTACTCTATTTTATATTAACCAAATTGATTTACTTATTTTGTAAGCAAATCGATTTCATGAAAACAATATTTATAACTGGAACAAGTAGAGGAATCGGATATGCTCTTTTACAAGAATTAAAAAAAGAGCATTCTGTATTCACTATTGGTCGCCAACAAAATGACTTTTATTTAGATCTATCAGCTATTTTGAAAGTAGAAGATTTTCAATTTCCAGAAGTTGACACAGATGAAGTTGTTCTAATTAATAACGCGGGTATTCTAGGTGAAATTAAACGATCGTTTGAAAAGGAAAAAGACGATGTACAAACGGTAATGAATATCAATACGATTGCACCCATTATTCTATGTACTTCATTTATAAAGAAGTTTGCCAATAAAAAACTAACCATCATAAACATTTCATCTGGAGCTGCAAGAAGAGCTATTCCTTCCTGGGCCAATTACTGTGCTAGTAAAGCCGCCATTGATCTGTTTTCTGAAACACTTCAACTAGAACTTTTTGAAAAAAACATAAATGGGCGCGTATTTTCACTTGCACCTGGAATAGTAGACACAAAAATGCAAGAGGAAATCAGAAATTGCAAAGTAGCAGATTTTTCGAATGTCAAAAAATATAAAGCTGCGGAAAAACAATTATTTTCACCAAATTTTATAGCAAAAAAAATAAATTTATTAATTTATAGTGAAAATAAATTTGAGAAAGTATCGCTCCGAATAGAAGATATAGCGGGCATTTAACCATTCAATCAATAATAACTAGCGTTAAATAGAAATTAAAAAATACTTGGAAAAATCTATGTATATTGCATTTCATTTAAAGCCCAAAAAATATGAAACGAAGTGTACTTACCCTAAAAGCTTCCATTTTTTCATTACTCTTTGCTTTTGTCCCTTTCTTCTTAAGCGCTCAAATAGACATTAGTAATACTAGAGAAGGTGAAAGCGTTGAATATTGTAAAACTCATAAGAAGATGAATGAGTTGATGCAAAATCCATCATTCTATCAGCAGTATTTATTGGATCAACAAGAGATGGCGAATGTGGAACAGCAAATGAAGGCTAATCCTCAGAAAAGAACTATTTTATATATTCCTATTGTTTTTCACATACTTCATGAAGGTGGTTCAGAAAACATCACTGATGAACAAATAATGGATCAATTAGAAATATTAAACAGAGATTACCGATTATTAAATACAGATGCTAATAATGTTCAATTTGAATTTAACGCATCTAATCCAAACCATGTTGCACAGCCAGCAGATATTGAAATTCAATTTCGTTTAGCAACGAAGGCACCAGATGGTACTTGCTTCAACGGTATAACAAGAACTTTTAGCTCCCTCACAAATGCACCTACAGGACAAACAGGAGGTTCTCAACAAGTAGATGCTATTAAACAAGGAAACAATGTTTACAAAGGTGAATGGGCAGGTAATAAATACCTAAATGTTTTTATCGCTAAAGAGATTGGTGGTGCGGCAGGATATACAATGACACCTAATAACTACCCTGGTTTCGGGGGGACAACCATGAAAAATGGTATTTGGATTTTACACAATTATGTTGGATCAATTGGTACAAGTGCTACTTATTCATCTCGTGCATTAACACATGAGATTGGGCACTGGTTGAACTTACAACATACTTGGGGTCCTAATAACAATCCAGGGAATCAAAGTAGTTGTAATGATGACGACGGCGTAGGTGATACCCCAAACACAATTGGAGTAACTTCTTGTAAATTACAAGAAAACTCATGTGGAGATAAAGCAAATGTGGAAAACTACATGGATTACTCTTATTGTTCTAAAATGTTTACAGAAGGACAAAGAGATCGTATGAGAGCAGCTTTAAACTCGCCTGTTGGAGGAAGGAATAACATCATATCTGCTTCCAATTTAGTGGCTGTTGGTGCTGATGGAAATGCAGCACTTTGTAAGGCTGATTTTGAGGCATCACAAATGAAAGTTTGTAAAGGAACAACGATTTCATTTACTGACATCTCTTATAATAACGTACAATCTAGAACGTGGACATTTGAAGGAGGAACACCAGCAACATCCACTGATAAGAGTCCACAAATTAAATATAACACACCTGGTGTTTATAAAGTGGTACTAGAAGTTTCTAATAGCTCTAACACACTTACTGAAACAAAAACAAATTATATTGTCGTTCAAGGAGATGCTCTATCATTACCATTTTATGAAGGATTTGAAAACTATAACACAACAAGTGATTTGAGTCAATATCAAATTATAAATGGTGACCCTAGTTCTAAAGCTTGGGAACTAACTTCAACGGCAGCTAATACAGGTAGTAAGTCATTATTCCTTAATAACTTCAAACAAACAGGTGATGTAGATGAGTTCCTTTCTCCTAGTATTGACTTATCAGGTGTTACTACCTCAAATGGCGGCGTAACATTATCATATAGATATGCTGCAGCCAAAAGATCTAACTCTCAAGCGTCTGAAACACTTAAATTACATATCACTAATAACTGTGGTGATAATTACGTGTTGAGAAAAACATTAAATGGTACTACTTTCACTAAAACAGTAGAAACGACAGAATGGACTCCAGGAGCCGAAGATTGGAAAACAGTACACATTACAAATATTACAGCTTCTTATTTTGTAGATAACTTCCGTTTTAAATTCTCTTACGAGTCAAATGGTGGAAATAATCTATACATCGATGATATCAACCTTTACAGTGGATCACCATCTGATGAAATTGTTCTTGGAACTGACATAGCAACATCTAATATCAACGCAATGACTGTGTACCCAAATCCAGTAGATGCAGAATTAAATGTGTCATTTAGCACTATGAACGGAGGACACTATAACGTACAAATAGTAGATGTTGTCGGAAAAGTAATTAATACTTATTCTATTCAAGCAAACGAAGGAATGAACGAGGTTCTAATTAACACTGACAATCTAAGAAGTGGTACTTACTTCGTTAGAGTTGCTGACAATACATCTTCAAAAACATTAAAATTTGTAAAGTAATACCTTAGAATATCTTTCAAAAAGGAGGTCGGAATGATCTCCTTTTTTATTCTAAAATAATAGACAACACCCTATGAATACACAAAAGAAAAATTTCCTAAAGGTAATCTCTGCCTCTCTCGCTATTGTTTTCTCCTCTGGAGTTTACTCACAGATAGATTATAACAATGTAAGAGAGGGCGAACAAGTTGAATATTGCAAGCAACATAAAGTCTTAGAACAAAAGTTACAAGACCCAATTTACCATCAGCAATACCTCAAAGATCAACAGGAAATGCATGCCGTTGAATTACAACTAAAAGCGAATTCCAATCAAACAAGAGCTATCTATTATATTCCAGTTGTTTTTCATGTACTCCAAATTGGTGGAAATGAAAATATCTCCGACGAACAAATCAATGATGCTATGCGTGTTTTAAATAGAGATTATCGTTTATTAAATACTGACGCAGCCAATGTTCAGTCTGATTTTAACGCTTCTAATCCTAACCGTATAGCTCAGCCTGCTGACATTGAAATTGAATTTCGATTAGCCACAAAGGCACCTGATGGAACTTGTTTTGGAGGAATTACAAGAACATTTAGTTCAGCAACGAATGACGGTGATGGTGGCAACCAAGTAGACGCTATTAAACAAGGAAATGACGTCTATCGTGGAGAATGGCCAGGAAATAAATACCTAAACGTATTTGTTGTGAATAATGCAAATGGTGCAGCAGGGTATACAAATTACCCTTCCAATTGGGGCGGAGGAACAGGTATGACAAATGGAATTTGGATATTACACAATTATGTAGGCGCTATTGGTACGAGTGGGACACATACTTCTAGAGCATTAACTCATGAAGTGGGACATTGGCTTAATTTGCCGCATGTTTGGGGCTCCACAAATAACCCTGGAATTACTTCAAATTGCAATTCGGATGATGGTGTAGACGACACGCCCAATACGATTGGTGTCAAAAACTGTAAGCTAAATGAAAACTCATGTGGCCCAAAGGCAAATGTTGAAAACTATATGGATTACTCCTATTGTTCTAAAATGTTTACAGAAGGTCAGAAAGATAGGATGAGAGCTGCTATCATTTCTCCAGTTGGTGGAAGAAGTAATATTATTTCTGCTGCGAATTTAGCAGCCGTTGGTGCGGATGGCAACTTAAATCTTTGCCGAGTGGACTTTGACGCTTCAAATCATGTTATTTGCCCTGGAACCACTATTAACTTTAAAGACAAATCAATTAATTACATCCAATCTAGATTATGGGAATTTGAAGGAGGAAGCCCTGCCACTTCAACAGATAAATATCCTGAGATAACCTACAATAGTCCTGGAATATATAAAGTAACCTTAACCGTTTCTGATGGGGCAACTTCATTAACGAAGATAGACACGAATTATATCATTGTTCAACAAAATACTTTACAGCTTCCCTACTACGAAGGATTTGAGAGCTATAACAGTGCTTCAGACATTACTAATTATCAATTTTTCAATGGAGAAGTAGATTCTAAAACATGGGAGATTACTTCAAATGCTTCTCATTCTGGAAATAAATCTCTTTATGTGCAAAATTACAAACAAAGTGGAGATGTAGATGCCTTCATTTCTCCTACTATTGATTTATCCAATGAATCTATGTCAACTGGAGGTGTCACTCTTTCTTTCAGATATGCAGCAGCCAAAAGAAATAGTTCACAAACATCAGAAACTCTACAAGTATTAATTTCAAATAATTGTGGTGAATCTTATATTTTAAGAAAAACGTTAAACGGTACATTATTAACTTCAACCGTATCATCTTCAAATTGGACACCGACTGAATCAGATTGGAAAACAGTTCACATGACAAATATTACTTCATCCTATTTGACTAATAATTTCCGTTTTAAATTCTCGTATGAATCAAATGGAGGAAATAACGTTTACATGGATGACATTAATCTTTATAGTGGAAATCCATCTGATGAACTTGTTCTTGGTATCGAAACACCAACGTCGAACATCAATGCCTTGAGTGTTTATCCAAATCCAACAAATGCGGAATTAAATGTATCGTTCAGCGCTATGAATAGTGGAAAATACAGTGTTCAGGTAATAGATGTTGTGGGGAAAGTTATTTACACGTATTTCGTTCAGGCAAATGAAGGAATGAATGAGGTATTAATCAACACTGATAATTTAATGAATGGTGCTTATTTCGTCAAAGTTGCCGATAATGTATCTGCTAAGACATTGAAATTCATAAAACAATAAGAGCATTTTATTGCTCTCTGAAAATTATTTTGAAAAAGGAATAAAAGCAAAATTATTTATGACACAGATTCTAACTAGCAATTAATAATTTTGCTTAACTTTGTTATTCTAATGTATTTTTAAAAAAATGACACATTCTATTCGTCCAGGGGTTGCTACAGGTGACCAAGTTCAAGAAATATTCAGATTAGCAAAAGAGAAAAAATTTGCATTACCAGCTGCTAATGTTACGAGTTCTTCAACGGTAAACACTGTAATGGAGGCGGCTGCTAAATTTAATGCGCCCGTTATTATTCAATTCTCAAACGGAGGAGCACTTTACAATGCTGGAAAATCACTTTCAAATGAAAATGAACGTGCTGCCATTGCAGGAGCTATAACTGGTGCATTACATATTCACCGGTTAGCGGAACTATATGGAGCAACAGTTATTCTTCATACAGATCACGCAGCGATGAAATTACTTCCTTGGATTGATGGTTTATTAGACGCGAGTGAGGAATACTTTGAACGTACTGGAAAGCCACTTTTCAGTTCTCACATGATTGATTTGTCAGAAGAACCAATTGAAGAAAATATAGCGATTTGTAAAAAATACTTAGCGCGCATGAGCAAAATGGGCATGACGCTAGAAATAGAATTAGGAATTACTGGAGGTGAAGAAGATGGTGTAGATAATACAAATGTGGACTCTTCTAAATTATACACTCAACCAGATGAAGTTGCCTATGCTTACGAAGAATTATCTAAAATAAGTCATCGCTTTACGATTGCTGCTGCATTTGGAAATGTTCATGGTGTCTACAAGCCTGGAAACGTAAAATTAACACCAATCATTTTAAAGAACTCTCAAGAATACGTTCAAAAGAAATTCAATACGGGCTACAATCCTATAGATTTTGTTTTCCACGGTGGATCAGGTTCTTCACTAGAAGAAATTCGTGAGGCAATCGATTATGGGGTGGTGAAAATGAATATTGATACCGATTTACAATTTGCCTATACCGAAGGTGTGAGAGACTATGTGACATCTAATGTGGAGTATTTAAAAACACAAATAGGAAATCCTGAAGGAGGTGATTTACCCAATAAAAAATATTACGACCCTAGAAAATGGATGCGTGAAGGTGAAAAAACACTAGTTAAGCGTTTAGAACAAGCTTTCAGTGATTTAAACAATATCAATACATTATAATTACACATTAACCGAGTAATCTTATCGCTCGTAAAAAGAAGCAAAAATGGTTTGGTTTAAAAGAGAAAAAGAAGGAATTACAACTTCAACAAACGAGAAAAAAGAAATTCCAGAAGGTTTATGGCATAAATGTCCTAAGTGTAAAACCGTTTTTCCAGAAAATGAATTTGAAAAAAGCTTACACGTATGTGATAGATGTGGACATCATGAGCGCATAGGTTCCAAGGAATATTTTGACATCTTGTTTGACGATGGGAAATTCAAGGAATTAGATGCAAATATTGTTTCTGGTGACCCTTTGAAATTTTCTGACACAAAGGAATACACCGAACGTGTTAGTTCTACGATCAAAAAAACAGGATTGAAAGATGCTGTTAGAACTGGCTACGGAAAGATAGATGCACAACCTCTTGTGATTGCTTGTATGGATTTTAGCTTTATCGGTGGTTCGCTTGGTTCAGTAGTCGGTGAAAAAATCGCTCGTGCTATTGATTATGCTATCAAGAAAAAAGCACCTTTCATGATTATTTCAAAATCTGGAGGTGCCCGAATGATGGAAGCTGGTTTCTCATTAATGCAAATGGCAAAAGTAAGTGGGAAATTAGGACAATTATCAGAAAGTAAATTACCGTACATTTCGTTATTAACCGACCCTACAACAGGTGGTGTAACTGCATCTTATGCGATGCTTGGTGATATTAACATCGCTGAGCCAAATGCATTAATCGCTTTCGCAGGACCGCGTGTAGTAAAAGAAACGATTGGTCGTGAATTGCCAGATGGTTTTCAAACTTCTGAATTCTTATTGGAGCATGGATTCTTAGATTATATCGTGGATAGACATAACTTGAAAAAAGAAATATCTCACTCTATAAAGATGTTTAATTCGTAAGAATTGGAAGAGTAAAAAATAGTATAACAAAAAAAATCTTGCCTAATGGGCAAGATTTTTTTTTGTTATATCTAAAAGGTATCTTAATGTTTTACCCACACTTGAACAAGCTTCACTAATGTGTTAACTGCTTTCTGCATATCTTGAATAGAAACATATTCGTGCTTAGAGTGAATACCCATTTCTCCTGTAAAGATATTTGGACAAGGTAATCCCATAAAAGATAAACGAGAACCATCTGTTCCTCCTCGGATTAACATTGGTCTTGGCGTAACGCCAGCTTCTTCCATAGCTTGAATAGCGTATTGCGTCACAAAAGGAACACCATCTAATATATCTTTCATATTGCGATATTGCTCCGATACTTCAAATTCAGAAGTAACTCCTGGATATTGTCCAACGACTTTATCAAGAATCGATTTCAATCGTGTTTCATATTCTTCTAATTTCGCTGTTATATGATCACGGATAATAAAACTAACAGTCACTTTTTCCATGATTCCAGTAATAGAAGTCGGATGAACAAAACCTTCTCTATCTTCTGTCGTTTCTGGAGACCATTCATTCTTAGGTAAAGCTGCTAAAAATTCTCCCGCCACTTTCATAGCGTTAACCATCTTTCCTTTCGCATAACCTGGGTGAGCAGAAACTCCATGAATAGTAATCTTAACTGCATCCGCTGAGAACGTTTCATCTTCGATAGAACCTAATTCACCACCATCTAATGTATAACCATAGTCAGCGTTTAATTTCTTCATATCCAGTTTTTCTACACCACGACCAACTTCTTCGTCTGGCGTGAATAAGATACGAATATCACCATGTTCTATTTCAGTATGATTGACAAGGTAGTTTGCCAAGTCCATAATGATAGCAACACCTGCTTTATCATCAGCTCCTAATAGTGTCAATCCTGAAGCCGTGATTATGTCATCTCCGATTCGCTCTTTTAAATAAGGATGATTTTCTTTGGTAATTACTTGTGTTGTATCGTCTGGTAAAATGATTGGACTTCCATCCCATTTACGGTGAACAATTGGTTTCACATTCGTTCCGCTACAATCAGGAGCAGTATCCATGTGAGAACAGAAACATATCGTTGGAATATCCGATTTTGAGCTGGTGGAAGGAATAGTAGCAAAAACATATCCCCATTCATCCATATACGCATCTTTTAATCCCATTTCTAGCAATTCTTCTACTAATACTTTTGCTAGATCCTTTTCTTTCATTGCGGACGGAAATGTAGTTGAGTTCGGGTCTGCAGTTGTATCTATTTGAACGTATTTTTTAAATCGCTCTTCTACGGTGTAATTGTAATTTATCATTGTATTTATATGTTTTAACGTTATTCTCTACTTTATTAACTAAATTTCTTTTACAAAAATAAAAAAAACGGTTTCAAAAAAAATTGAAACCGTTTTTAAATACTATATATCGTGTATTTATTTTTTATTAAACGTCCAACTTAGCGTATTTAGCGTTCTTCTCAATAAATTCACGTCTTGGTGGCACCTCATCTCCCATTAACATAGAGAATACTTGATCTGCCTCAACCGCATTATCAATTGTTACTTGACGCAACGTTCTGTGTTCTGGATTCATGGTTGTATCCCATAATTGCTCGGCGTTCATCTCTCCCAAACCTTTGTATCTCTGAACGTTCACTGATGCTTCTGTACCTGCACCTTTCAATTCCATGATTAAACGATCACGTTGGTCTTCATCCCAAGCGTATTCAGATTTACCTCCCTTCTTCACTTGATAAAGTGGTGGTGTTGCAATATAGATATAGCCATTTTCAATCAACTCCTTCATGTATCGGAAGAAGAAAGTCAACATCAATGTCTGGATATGCGAACCATCCACGTCAGCATCACACATAATAATAACCTTATGATATCTCAGTTTTTCTAAGTTTAACGCTTTTGAATCTTCTTCTGTTCCTACTCGAACGCCAAGAGCAGTATAAATATTCTTTATCTCTTCATTTTCGAAGATTCTATGTTGCATTGCTTTTTCAACATTCAAAATCTTACCTCTCAATGGCATAATCGCTTGAAAATGTCTATCACGACCTTGTTTTGCAGTTCCACCCGCAGAATCTCCCTCGACGAAGAACACTTCACAAGCAGCAGGATCTTTTTCAGAACAATCCGCTAATTTTCCTGGTAAGCCTGATCCCATAAGAACACTCTTACGCTGAACCATTTCTCTCGCCTTACGAGCCGCATGACGCGCACGAGCAGCAAGAATCACTTTATCCACAATCATTTTTGCCTCTGTTGGATGTTCCTCTAAATAGATAGCTAACATCTCAGAAACAGATTGAGAAACAGGGGCAGTAACCTCTCTATTTCCTAATTTCGTTTTTGTTTGACCTTCAAATTGTGGCTCCTGTACTTTCACTGAAAGAACGGCGGTTAAACCTTCACGGAAGTCATCACCATCAATTTCAATTTTCTCTTTGGCAAGAATTCCGCTATCAGTAGCGTATTTCTTCAAGGTATTCGTTAATCCTCTTCTAAATCCTGAAAGGTGTGTTCCTCCTTCATGCGTATTGATGTTATTCACATACGCTAAAATATTTTCGGTATAAGAAGTATTGTAAGTCATGGCAACCTCAACAGGAACACCATCTTTTTCTCCTTCAAAATAAATAACATCATTGATTAGAGCCTCACGGTTACGATCTAAATATTGTGCAAACTCTCTTAAACCTCCTTCTGAATGAAAAACATTCATTTTAGGTTCCTCACCTTCCGCTAATTCTTCACGATTATCGGTTAATGTAATGGTGATTCCTTTGTTTAGAAACGCCAATTCTCGCATTCTTGCTGCTAAAGTATCATAATTATACTCTAACGAATCAAAGATAGTTCCATCAGGCTTAAAAGTAACAATCGTTCCAGTTTCATTAGATACTCCAACCTCCTTAACATCGTAAAGTGGTTTACCAATAGAATATTCTTGTTGGAAGATTTTACCATCACGGTGAACTTCAGCTTTAAATTCAATTGAAAGTGCATTCACACAAGAAACACCTACACCGTGTAAACCTCCAGAAACTTTGTAAGTATCTTTATCAAATTTTCCACCAGCATGTAGTACGGTCATTACAACCTCTAAAGCTGACTTTTTCTCCTTTTCGTGCATGGCTGTAGGAATACCACGACCGTTATCTGCAACAGTAATCGTATTTCCAGGGTTAATAACTACCGATATAGTATCACAATAACCTCCCATTGCCTCATCGATAGAGTTATCTACTACTTCATAAACGAGGTGATGTAATCCACGAACACCAACGTCTCCGATATACATCGCTGGTCTTTTACGAACTGCTTCAAGTCCTTCTAATACCTGAATATTATTGGCTGAATAGTCGCTGTTCTTATTTTCTGCACTCATGCTTTTAGATGAATTTGTTTGTTTAATTAGATAAGGGACAAATATACAACATTTTCGTGATAAATAAAATGAAAAATTGCCAAAAAAAAATTTATGAAATTCCACTTTGGAAAGCTTTGTCAAAATGTAATTCAATAGCAATTATTACTTCATAAATAATCTTCTGTTCAATTACACACTTAAACGTTATTCATTCATTTCTAGAATTATAAATAACATTCTCTTCCCATAAAATAACAATACTTAATTCAATAAAAATGTCAGAAATTCTTACTCTTTTATATTTTTACCTACATTTGTCTTCTAAATTTTTTTAATCATGAAAAAACTAAGTCTACTATTACTTCTACCTACATTCCTTTTTATTTTTTCTTGTAACAAAAAGTCGAGTAATCAATTAGAAACGATTGCAGCTAGTTATTTTGATACACAAACCGATATTATTGGATTTGGTAAGATTTCTATTGGTCAAATAAACGATTTGTCTAAAATTGAAAACGTTCCTGTTTTCGGAAGTATGGTGAAAGGAGAATTGGGAAGTGTTAAATCATGTATTGATATTGATAACTATATTTATTTTGGTGTCGAAGGTAAAACGCAAGATGATATTTCTGCAACCGCTTTTGCGACCGTTAAAAATCTTGATTCTTTAAATAATTACTTAAAAGAAAGAGGATATACAATTGAGAAAAAAAACAATTTAAACATTGCTGAAGAAGATGAATTAATTTTTATTTTTGATAAAGACTTGATCGCTGTAAAGGCAGGTAAAAATCAAGAAAAAGAAGCATTTATTAAAACATTCAAAACCCTTAAAGATGGAAAAGGAGCAGCTAATAAAGACATTCTAAAAGCACTTCAAAAAGAAGCTCCAATCGCCATTGCTTTATTTCCTAGTAAAGCATACAATCTAAACCAAGATGAAGAATTAAAAGCAGTCATGAGTGGTGATTTATACGATGGTATTTTACAGTGTATCGATATTCAATTCTTGAATGGTAAAATCGAATTAACAAATGAATTCATTGGTGAAAAAGATAAATTAGCAAAGTTGGATTTTATCAATCATTCGAAAGAAACGAAAGCATTTAAAATTTCAGGTAAAGATATTTTGACTTTAGCTCTAAATGTTGATTTTGCTAGAATTGAGAAAGAGAATAAGAAACTTTTTGACTTCTTTTTTTCTAAAATGAATGACGAAATGGATGCTTACGCTGATTTAGGAGTGAGAAAAACAAAAAATGATGAAATCATTGAAACTATTAATAAATTCTCTTCAAAAGACCATCCTTTAACGAACATTTCAAATGGTATTTTCTTTATTACCGCTGATGCCAATAAAGAAAATGGAAAACCACCTCACATCAAATTTTATTTAGGATCTAATAATACTGAATTAAAGAATTACTTGAGAGATCTAATTAAGTCTTGGGATAAACTAGCACAAATAACAATCACCAAGAGTACGATTGAGGGAACGATATTTAAATCACCAGAACAAATCAATTATACCGAAAACTCTGGCGCTTCTGACAATGTGTTCAAGTTATATGTTGACATGGACTATGTGACTTCTATATTACAAAAAAGTGATGAGAAAAGCGCTGTGTTTACACGCCCTCTAAAAGACGTCGATATTTATTCGAAAGGAAATGTTAGCAAGTTAATTATTCACACAAAAGATCCAAATACAAACGCGTTAGAATACTTGGTGAAAGAGTACATGAAAATGGGGAGTTAATCTCATGGTGAATGAATAATGGATGATAGATGGAATCAAAGGACGATAAGAATAAGAGTTGGAAGGTGTTAACACCTAAAGAGGCGGAAGTAATCCTTCACAAAGGAACAGAATATCCTTATACGGGAGAATATGTCGATCTTTTTAAAAAGGGAACTTACGTTTGTAGGCAATGCGAAACACCACTCTATCGTTCAGAGGACAAGTTTCATTCTTCCTGTGGTTGGCCATCTTTTGATGACGAAATTGAAAACGCAGTGACAAAAACAATTGATTCAGATGGCCATAGAATAGAAATAACATGCACCAATTGTGGCGGACATTTAGGGCATGTATTTCAAGGCGAAGGATTTACACCAAAAGACACAAGGCATTGTGTTAACTCTATTTCACTAAAGTTCATCATAGATAGCGAATGAAATACTTCACACATTCCTTACTTTTTATACAAATTCAGTTCTAACCGTTTATAATAATTTTTAACCTTTTGACATTTCTTTAAGCAGTTATCGCTAGAGATTTGTCATCTTTGTACATTAAAGAAAAAAAATAAGTTATATGAAGAAAATCATAAGCACATTAGCTATAATGGTTGGTATTTCAACGTTGAGCTTTGCACAAAAGCCAATCAAATACGTAGAATATGACCTTCCTAACGGCTTACATGTAATTTTACATGAAGACCATGACAATCCACTAACGGTTGTTTCTGTGATGTATCACGTTGGATCTCAAAATGAGAAAACGGATAAAACAGGTTTTGCTCACTTTTTCGAACATCTTCTGTTTGAAGGTTCTCAAAATATTGGTCGTGGCGAATACAGTAAATTAGTTGAAAAAAATGGAGGTGCTTTGAATGCAAACACTACTCCAGACAGAACGTATTACTTTGAAATACTTCCTTCCAACCAAACTGAATTAGGTCTTTGGTTAGAGGCAGAAAGAATGTTGCACGCTAAAGTAGATAGCGTTGGTATTGAAACACAAAGAAACGTCGTGAAAGAAGAAAGACGTATGCGTTTTGACAACCAGCCATATGGTACCTTTATTGAAGAAGCTTTCCAAAATGTTTACGCTGGAACGAGTTACGGATGGTCTGTTATCGGAAGTATGGAACATTTATCCAATGCTGAAGAGGAAGATTACGTGAACTTCTACCAAACATTTTATGTACCTTCAAATGCTGTACTTTCTATTTCAGGTGATTTCGACGTTAAGACAATAAAAGAATGGATTAATAAGTATTTCGGTTCAATGCCTTCAGGTGAAGCGATTAATTTGTACCGTAACTTCTTACGTTTAAATGATGCTCAGTTTAAAGAGAAATATGGTGTAGAAAAATCTATTTTCGACCAAAAAGATTTCTTCGCTTCTAAAAATGCTGAAGCCAAAAAATTGATAGCAAAATACAGTGCGATTCCTACAACAATTAAGCGTCCAGCTAAAAATGATGCGAATTTGCCAAAGGCTATCGAAAAAACAATTTATGACAACGTAGATTTACCTGGTTTATTTATGGTGTACAAGTTACCAAACGAAAATCATCCTGACGCTTACGCTTTACAATTAATGAACACTGTATTGGCAGGTTCAGAAAGTTCTAGAATTTACAAGCAATTAGTAGAGAAAAAACAATTATCATCAGCTGCATTCTCTTTCCCTTACATGTTAGAAAACGCAGGTATGGATATTGTCGCTTCCATTTGTGCTAAAGGAAAAACAATAGAAGAGAATTTAGCGGCAATAGATGAAGAAATTGCTAAAATGCAAAATGAATTGATTTCTGATGAGGAATTGGAGAAAGTAAAGAACCAAATGGAAAAGCAATTCATCGAGCGTATCGGAAGTATTTCAAGTGTGGCAGAATTATTAGCTCAAAGTTATATGTATCAAGGTTCAACTGAATTAGTGAATACAGAGTTACAAAAATATATGGCTGTTACGAAAGAGGACATTCAGCGTGTTGCTCAGAAATACCTTACTAAAGATAACAGAGTTATTTTAAACTATTTACCAAAACAAGATTAATATTGAACGATTATGAAAAAATTGATTTTAATACTCGCAATAGCAGGAATTAGCACCATATCTTTTGGACAATTAGATCGCTCAATTCAACCTAAAGCAGCTCCCGCACCAGAACTTCAAATCAAAGACCCACAAGTTTTTACCTTGAAAAATGGATTAAAAGTGATTCTTTCCGAGAATCATAAACTACCTACTGTGGCGGTTTATTTTAACTCTCCTAGTGAATACGCTGTGGAAGGTAATAAAGCTGGAATCAACAAAATGATGGGTGATTTAGTGTTGGCTGGAACAGAAAAAAGAACAAAAGACCAATTTGATAATGAAAAAGATTTCATCGGCCTTTCTATTTATTCTAGTGCCAAGCAATTGTACATTCAAACATTGAAAAAACATTTAGCTAAAGCAACAGATTTATTTACAGATGCTTTATACAATGCAACTTTCCCTCAATCAGAAATTGATCGTGTTAAGACAAAATATGAATCTGATTTATTATCTGGAAAATCCAACCCTTCTTACATTGGACAAAATGTAATGAAAAAATTAGTGTATGGTGAAAATCATCCGATGGGTGAAATTTTAACAGAGGAAACCTTAAAGAACATTACACGTGACGATATCGTTGCTGCTTATAAAAGAATGTACACACCTGAAAAAGGGTATCTAACAATCGTTGGAGACATGACATTAGAAGAAGCGAAGAAATATGCGGAAGATAATTTTAGTAACTGGACAGGAGAAGCACCTTATACTGCTAATTTCGAAATGCCTAAAAACACGCAAGGAAACAGAGTAATCTTTGTGAACAAGAAAGGAGCCGTTCAATCTAAGATATTTATCGCTACACCTTTGGATATAACAAAAGGAGACGTGAATGACTTACCGTTTAATGTAACCAATCAAATTTTAGGTGGAGCAGGATTCGGAACTCGTTTCATGCAGAATTTAAGAGAAGACAAAGCGTATACATACGGAGCTTACTCTCAATACGCAACGAATGAATACGGAAGTTACTTTGTAGCTACTGGTGATTTTAGAAATGCCGTTACTGATAGTGCTATCACACAATTTATCTACGAATTAAATCGTATTACAGAAGGAAAGGTTAGCGCGGATGAATTAGCTCAAACAAAAGCAATGATGACAGGTCGTTTCGCACGTTCTTTGGAAGATGCTGAAACATATGCAGACTTCGCTTACAATATCTTTAAATACAATTTACCAGCAGATTATTACAAAACATACTTAAAGAAATTAGAAGGTATTTCTGAAGATGATGTTTTAGCAATTGCACAGAAATTTATCAACCCGAAGAAATTATTCATCATTGTTGTTGGAAATGAAGAAGTGCTTGAAAGTTTAAAGCAATTCGACGCAGATGGTAATATCGAAAAGTTAGATGCTTACGGTGATCCTGTAAAAGATATACGTCCAGCGGATATAACAAAACAACAGTTAATTGAAAAATATATCTTGTTGAATACCAATTCGAAAACATTAGCTGAAGCGAAGAAAAAAGTAAAGAAAGTGAAATCAGTTGAGCAAGAAATCGCTATGACGACACCTCAAATTCCAATGCCTTTGACAATGAAGCAATATTTCCAAGCTCCTAATAAGTCAGCAATGTCTATTGAAGTACAAGGTATGTTGGTTCAACGTCAGTATTTCGACGGAAAAACTGGTGGTCAATTTGTGATGCAAGTTGGAACAACTGAATTGTCTGCTGATGAAATTGCTGAGAAAAATAAAACAGCTGGTTTATTTGAAGAGTTAAATTATGATGCAAATGGAATCGATTATGAATTGATAGGAATTGAAAACCATAATGGAGCTGATTACTATGTGATTCATCGTAAAAATTCAAAAGGAGAATCATTTGATTATTACTCTTTAGACGGTCAAAAAGAAAAAACAGTTACCATCGTTACGGAAGACGAAAAAACGCAAGAAGTAACAAATACATATGGTGATTATAAAGATGTGGATGGTATTAAATTTCCACATAAAATGAATCTTATTACTGGCGAAATGGGACTTAACGGAGAAGTTAAGAGCATTAAAGTAAACCAAAAAATTGACGCTGCAGTTTTTAAAAAATAACTGAAATAATTACGAGAAAGCCCAACCTAGGTTGGGCTTTCTCGTTTTAAAGATGATGGTAAATCTAAATTTTCACTTTATCTTTGTACCAATCATAGTACACACATGAAAAGAATTGTCTTTATACTATTTTTCTGTTTTCTATCCTTTCAAAGTTTAGCTTCTCATATTATTGGGGGAGAAATGTACTATGATTACTTAGGAAATAATCAGTATAAAGTCTATATCGTTATTTACCGAGACTGTGCTTCTAGTGGTGCAGCGTTTGATGATCCGCTGAGTCTTGCTATCTACAAAGACAACGGTGGTTTATTCCAAAACATTAGTATTTCTGTACCTCCTTCAACAAAATTACCCATCAAGTTTGATAACCCTTGCGTTCAAACACCCAGTGGCTTTTGTAACGAGCGAGCAATTTATACGAAGATATTAACTTTGCCACCAAGAAGCGGTGGTTATTATCTTAGTTATCAGCGCTGTTGTCGTACTCCCAGTATTATTAATATTGTCACACCTGGTGATGTTGGGCTGACATTGACCATACACATTCCAACGAACGCAAATAATTTAAATATTAATTCCAGCCCACGATTTACCAATTATCCACCTTTGGTTCTTTGTAATAATCAGACACTAAATTTTGACCATTCAGCTACCGATCCAGACGGAGATCAATTAGTGTACGACCTTTATGCCCCTTATGCTGGTGCTAGTAGTACCAATCCTCAACCACCACAAGCACCACCGCCACCTTATCAACAAATTATTTGGGCAAATGGTTTCTCCGCTGCCAATCCATTTGGCTCTGGCGCTACCATTTCAATAGATCCCAATACAGGTCATTTAACAGCTGCGCCATTTTTACAAGGTTATTTTGTAGTAGGAATACGAGTAAGAGAATACCGAAATGGTGTGTTACTGAGCACTGTTATCCGCGATTTTATCTTTCAAGTAATCAGTTGTAATGTAACGCTTGATGCTATTATTGTCCCACAAGATCAATTACCTGGATTTATAGATATCTGCCAAGGAACAGCGGTCAATTTCAAAAATAACAGCTATGGAGGTACCACCTATGAATGGGATTTTGGTGTTCCAGGAATAACCTCAGATGTGAGTTCACAATTTTCACCCTCATACACCTATCCAACTCCAGGAGATTATACCGTTACTTTAATTGTCAATAAAGGAATGCCTTGTAGTGATACATCTACACAAGTTTTTAAAGTTTACGAATCCTTGAATGTTGACTTTACGGGAGATGACTCGTTGTGTTTGAATGGAAATAGCTATGACTTTACCGGAACGTATGCGGGTCCTACTCCACCAACTTATACCTGGAGTTTTGGCCCCAATTCTACCGATCAATCCACTTTATTAACTGCTGAGAATATTCATTTCAATACGGCTGGAAATCAAACCGTAACACTTACAGCAACATTCAATACTTGCACAAAAACAAAGACAAAAACAATATATGTTGTTCCACAACCTCAAGCTGATTTTGACATTATGCAGAATAGCGCTTGTGCTGGATTGACACAAAGTTTCACCAACAATTCTACCAATGCAACCAACTACGATTGGACATTCGGAGATGGTAATTCAAGCAGTATAAAAGATCCTACTTACACCTATTCAATACCTGGAACCTACACTGTACAGTTGATTACAAGTGCAGGAACTAATTGCATGGACACCACTAGTAAACAGGTTGTAATAAACGACTCATTAGAAGTGAATTTCACCTATAATGATTCTTTGTGTATCTCCAATCCGAATACGCATTTTAAAGGAATTGTTTCAGGGCCTAATAATTATACGATGCTATGGAATTTCGGAAACAATGCTACTCCCAATTCTTCTACACAGGATGAAGTCGATGTAATATATAGTCAAGCGGGGACATTCCCTGTTACACTAACCGTCAATCTAAGTTCTTGTTCGGTAACAAAAACAGATATGGTTACTGTTTTTAAAAGCCCAACTATTGGCTTTACCTTTAAAGATAAATTGTACTGTATACCTGCAGTGGTTGAATTCACCAATCAAAGTCAATCACAAACACCGTTGACATACTTTTGGGATTTAGGAAACGGACAAACATCCACACAAAAAAATACAACTGGAACATATACTGCATCAGGCATCTATTCCGTTAGTTTAACGATTATGTCATCCACTGGATGCATTGATACGATGACCTTGACAAAAGACAGCTTGTTTAAAATATTTCCTTCTCCAACTGCTGGTTTTGCACTTTCTACAGATTCAGTAACTATTTGTGAGCCGAAAGTAGAATTCACCGATCAATCTATGAACGCCACAAAATATATGTACTTTTTTGGCGATAGTGTTTACAGAAGTTTTGATGCGAATCCAACGTATTATTATACGTCAAGCGGTGTCAAGTATCCGTATCAAATTGTCGAGAATGCATATGGTTGCAAAGATACCCTACGACAAATGATATATGTTGAACCATTTACTATTTTCATCCCCAATACGTTTACACCAGACGGAGATGGACTCAACGAATTGTTTAAAGCAATTCCAACACTCCCAACAGACAGCTGGAATTTTATGATCTTTGATAAATGGGGTGAATTAATCTATCAGGCTACTGATCCTAATGAGACATGGGACGGAACCTATAAAGGAAAAGAAGTCCAAATTGGGACGTATACCTATATTCTAGAAGTTATCTCTTGTGAAAAAACGAACGCTGAGAAAATAATTAAAGGACATGTAAATGTTCTTAGATGATGAATGTTTTTCGATCCTACTTATGCAACTGAAATAAAAACTCTAAACCGCCACTATTTCTATTCTTAACGGTGATTTTTCCTTTGTGAAAAGCCACTGCATTTCGAACGATGGATAAACCTAATCCCGAACCACCACTTTCTCTTGTACGGCCTTCATTGACGCGATAGAAGCGTTCAAATAAGCGATTCAAATGATGCTCATCAGGAATGCCTACGCCTGTATCATACAAAGAAAAATAATAAAATTCGGCGTCTTCATTGAACAAACTGACATGAATCACTACATTTTCTCCCGCATAACGTAAGGCATTGTCTGTCAAGTTTCTAAAAAGCGAATACAACAAATTAGCGTTTCCTTTGAGAATTAAATCAGATGGAATTTCGGACTCAAATGTGCAATGCTTCAATTTCAAACTTTCAGACACATCGTCTTTCAATTTCAGCAACAACTGCGAAAGATTGACCTCATCTAACACAAACGAATTCGGAGCTTCTTCAATTTTAGCAATCAAACTCATATCCGTAATAATTTCGGACAATACTAAAGATTGATTGAACGCCTGTTGCGTAAAATGAATTCTTTGTTCTTCAGTAAGTGATGTTTGCTCCAAAATCGTCTCCAAATATCCTCTGATACTCGTAATTGGTGTACGAAGTTCGTGAGCAATATTCCCCGTCATCTCTTGCTTTAACTGCTTCGTCTTTTCTTGCTTGGTGATGTCGCTTAAAATAACTTCAAAACTATTGTCGTCAAAGCGATTGGCACGTACAGAGAATGTTTTTCCATGTTTATGGATGTTCGTTTCAAAATAACTATTCCTCTTTTCTGTGATAAAATTTTGAAGGTTGATAAATAATTTATCGGTCACAATAACAGCAGCGTCACTCGTTGGTTCGTCGGTCAAATTATTCAAATATTGAATAAAAAGACCGTTATAAAATTCTACTTCATTGTGGGAAGAGAGAAAACAAATCCCTTCTTCTGAAATCTGAATGTGCTGAAGTAATTTTTGTTTTTCTAAATGAATGGCGGTTTTACTTTCCTTCAAATGGAAATAGTTATCGGTAATCTTCGCTCCTATTTCACCCAATTCATCGTTTGGGAAATGAAGCTGTTGCAATTCATAATTATCCGGCTGTAAAACAAAATCACGCAATTGCTTAATCGATTTTCCAAAACGGAAAGTCACCAAATGAATGATTAATAAAAAGGCCGCAAAAAAAGCAATCATAAAATACAAGAACGCATTATCCGCTTTAAGAAAATGTTGCAATTGAATATTGTAGGGTAAAGCTACACGAATAAAGTGGTCATCAAATCGCTTAGCGTAATACAAGTAATCCTGATGATTGGTTTCTGAAGCCCTGATTTCTGATCCTTTTCCTTCGGTTAATGCTCGCTGAATTTCCAATCGATCCAAGTGATTTTCCATCGAGGAAAAATTATCCACAATATTATCGAAGCGTACTTTTCCTTGGTCGTCAATAAGCGTAAAGCGAATGTCATTTGGTAAAATTTGTTTTAATTCTGCGATTTGGTTAACAAACCCTTTATTGCTGTTAGCCAATTTATCGTTGATAACATCGGTATAAACATCCAATCTTTCTTCAAGTGCTTGAGTTTTATACGATTTTTCGCGTGCTCTTTCGACGATAACAATACCAATCGTGAAGACTGTAAAAACAATACTGAAATACAAAAAAAGACGTTGGCGATAGTTTAATTTCATAAATCGGTAGCATTAAATCGGTAGCCATAACCCGAACGATTAGCAATAACAGAAGCATAGACTCCTAGTTTTTTTCGTAATCGTGTCACATGAACATCCACTGTTCGTTCGGTAATAAAAGGTGTTTCTTTCCAAACGTTATCAATTATCATTTCTCTCGAAAATACACTTTCAGGTTTTTGAGCTAGCATAATGAGAATCTCAAATTCGGTCTTGGTCAATGCGATACTTTTACCATCAATTACCACTTCCTTCAAGTTTAAATCAATGACAAACTGATTAAAAACTAGTTTATTTTTAGTGGTCGTCTCAGCGCTATTCGTGTTTCTTCTTTTTAAAACAGCTTTCACACGAGCAATAACTTCTTTGATGGAAAACGGCTTTGAAATATAATCATCACCTCCAACAGAAAAGCCCGTTAGCATATCGTTTTCAGTATCTTTTGCCGTTAGAAAAATAATAGGAATAGCGGAATTTTCTTTTCGAATCGTCTCCGCCATTTTGAAACCCGACATGCCGCCCATCATGACATCAAGTAAAATGAGATTGAAATCTGAAATGTTTTTCTGCAAAGCTTCTTCGGCTGAATAAACAGATTCCACCTCAAAACCTTCGTTTCTGAGATTAAACTCTAAAACTTCAGCAATATTTTTGTCGTCATCAACGATTAATATTTTTTGTGGAATCATTTCTGTTCTTTGTTCAAAGGTAAATAATCTAGCAGATAAAGTATGTAAAATGAGATTATTTGGGATAAATTTATTTTGATTGTTAGATTTTAAAAAGATAATCTCATACAAATGAAAATTCAAAATCAACGACTGATTTGGATGTCGTAACCTGTTCCGATGTAGAATCGGAATTGATTTTTTAACCGGGACACAAACGACGATATTGCTGAAACAAAAATAACTGTTTGAGCGCTAGCGAGTTTTATTTTTGTAAGCAATGAGGAAGATTTGGGTGGTGAAAAACATCACGGCGACGTCCCGACGGTACCGTCGGGATTTTGACGGACAAAAAGTATGGAGATAAATTTAAAAAAATCATATACTAGTCGAAAATAAGTCATTCAGTTTTCCCTTCGTGTTTCAACACTTTAGCTTCCAGATAAAAAACAATTTCTTCGACTATATTTTTGCAGTGATCACCAATTCGTTCCATATTTCTTAGCAAAATAGTCATCATCAAAATACAATGTGCTTCTTCTGGATGAACTTTCACATAATCCGTCAATTGCCGAATAGACTGATGATAAATCTCGTTCACTTCTTTGTCTTTTGATAAAATCTTTCCTGTATGTTGTGAACTTTCGTTGGTAAATGCCACAAAACTATCGGTCATCATACTCAAAAGTGCATCAAACATTCGCTCAATTTCAAGTTGCTCAATCACCATTGTATTGAATGACGCACAATTTTCTTCCTTCACATGACGTGCAATTCCCTTAGCGTAATCACCTATTCTTTCTAAGGTAACACTGATTTTCATAATGGATAACACCAACCTTAAATCAATCGCCACTGGACTATATAGCGCGATGTAATTTTCACAATCGTCGTCTACTCTTAATTCAAAAGCATTCACTTTATTTTCCGTTTGAATCACTTCTGATGCTAAATTCAAGTCATTGTTTAGAAATGAATGCTTCACTTTTTCTAGTTGTGAAATAACCATTTTCCACATCTGATTTATATCCTCTTTGAGGACTTGTATTTCTTGTTCGTTTTGTTTCATAATAAGCGTCTTTTTACTTCAATTAACTAAATCTACCCGTAATGTAGTTTTGTGTTTCTTCTTTTTCTGGATTTAGAAACATTTTTTTGGTATCGCTAAATTCCACTAATTCTCCCATCATAAAAAAAGCTGTTTTATCACTGACTCTCGCTGCTTGTTGCATATTATGTGTGACGATTACCAAGGAATAATCTTGTTTTAATTTCATGAATAACTCTTCTACCGAAGCTGTAGATATAGGATCCAATGCCGAAGTAGGTTCGTCAAAAAGTAACACTGACGGTTTCATCGCAATCGCTCGGGCAATGCACAAACGCTGTTGCTGACCACCCGAAAGAAACGTTCCTTTTTTGGATAAAACATCTTTCACTTCCTTCCACAACGCTACATTTGTCAACGATTCTTCTACTAGTTGCTCTTTTTCTGATTTAGATAGTTTGATGCCATTTAATTGATAACCGGCAACGACATTTTCAGCGATGCTCAAATTGGGAAAAGGATTGGGCCGTTGGAAAACCATTCCTACTTTTTGTCGAACCAAAATAGGATGCGTTTTCATCACATCTTCGCCATTCAATAAAATTTCTCCTTCCGACCGTGCATCGGGTAACAATTCATGCATGCGATTGATTCCTCGTAAAAATGTCGTTTTCCCACAACCCGAAGGTCCCATAATGGCTGTAACGGTATTTTTAGATATTTCCATGTTTACATTTTTCACCACTTGGTGCGTTCCAAAAAAAGAACTGTAATTTACGGTTTTTATAATTGTATTTTCCATTTTCTAGTAATCAGTTTTGTCAATAAATTAAACGATAAGACCATTGCTAATAAAACAATCGAAGCGCCCCATGCTAGGTTCTGCCATTCTTCATACGAACTGGTTGCATAATTAAAAATCAATAAAGGCAAGGTTTGCATCGGTTTTCCAAGATTGGTCTCAATGAATGGATTTCCAAATGCCGTAAAAAGCAACGGCGCTGTTTCTCCTGCAACTCTAGCTACAGCCAACATGACGCCCGAAAGAATACCACTAAATCCACAAGGGATAATGATGCGTAAAATTACACGATGTGATGGCATTCCTAATGCATAACCCGCTTCTTTCAAGCTATTGGGTAATAGTTTCAACGTTTCTTCCGTGGAACGAATGATAATGGGTAACATCATGATGGCTAACGCAATACTTCCAGAAATAGCGGAGAAACTTCCTAAAGGTCGAACCAGCCAGAAATAGGCGATAATACCAATGACGATTGAAGGAATACCTTGTAAAACATCGACGCACATACCGACCCAATAACTCAGCTTTCCCGTTTTATTTTCACTTAGATAAACACCTGTTAAAATTCCGATTGGCACTGCAATGATGGTCGCAAAAAAGAGAATAATGATTGTTCCTAACAACGCATTGGCAATTCCGCCACCAATTTCTCCGACGGGTTTAGGAATGTTGACGATAAAATCCCAATTAATCGCACCAATTGCTGCTTTGACAATATAAATCAAAATAAATACCAGTGGAAGAACCGTCAGGAAAGCTAGTAAATAGACGAGCCATTGCATGACTTTGGTTTTCGCTATTCTATAATTTAAATGATTCTTCATTAGTGATTGGTTGTTTTTTTGATGATTCTTTTCCCAATAAAATTGATCACAAAAGTGACCAAGAAAAGGAAGAGTCCCATTTCGATTAAAGCTGCTAAATAAAGTGGATGATCCGCTTCTGTAAATTCGTTGGCAATCACACTCGCCATGGTATTTCCTGGTGAAAAAATACTTTCGGGTAGAAGGTTCGCATTACCAATTACCATCGTTACCGCCATTGTTTCACCTACTGCACGACCTAAGGATAAAAGGATTCCGGCAAATAATCCCGATTTAGAATAGGGCAGAATGACATTTCTCAATACTTCCCAACGCGTTGCACCTAGCGCGTAAGCACCTTCTTTTAAATCGGATGGTACCATTTTGATAATTGATGTTCCTAAACTTGCGGCATACGGAATAATCATAATAGCTAATACCAAAGCAGCGGAAAAGATACCTACGCCATTTGGCATAATACCCATTTCCACTTGAAATGTTCGGATAATCGGCACTAGTACGAAGAAGCCCCAGAATCCAAAAATTACTGAAGGAACGGCTGCAATGAGTTCAATCGTACCTCTGAGAAAATTAGAAAGCCATCCATTTGGGAAATATTCTCCTAGAAAAATGGCAATGGCCACCGAAAATGGAATCGAAATCATTAAGGCAACTAAGGACGTCAAGAGTGTTCCGACCAAAAAGGGATAAGCGCCAAACACATTCTGAACGGGATCCCATGTTTTTCCCTTGAAGAAATCAAATCCTAACGATTGAATGGAAGGAAAGGCACCCCAAAAAAGTGTGATAAAAATACCCAAAACTAAAGTCACCATTAGTATTCCACTCAATCGGATGGATCGTTTGAACATTCTTTCCCCTTTAATCATTCGGAGTGTTTTGCCTATTTTTTGCTCATTTGCCATATCCTTTCGCTTTTATCTTATAAAATAGCTTTACCATTAAAAGTTGCTTTTTTCAAAATCTCCACTGCTCTTTTTACTGCAGCTTCAGAAAGTGGCGCATAATCTAATGCCGCACTATATTGTTGTCCTTCATGTATCATCCAATTAATTAATGTCACCAATTCTTTTGCCTTTGCTTCCGTATTTTTGCCATAGCTTTGCTCTTGGTAAATAATCACCCACGAAAAACTTGAAATCGGATAACCATCTGCAGCTTCAGTATCGGTTAAGGAAATCTTCGCATCTTCTGGAATGACAATATTGGCTGCAGCCGTCACGCTTTCAATACTTGGTTTTATATAATTGCCAGATTTGTTTTGTACGGTAACATACGGTCTATTATTTTGAATCGCATAAGCAAGCTCAATATAACCAATAGCTCCCGGCGTTTGTTTTTCAATTCCTGCCACACCTTCGTTTCCTTTTCCACCCAATCCAACAGGCCAATTGACAGAGGTTCCTGCACCTACTTTATCTCTCCATTCGGCATTTACTTTCGAAAGATACGTAGTGAAAATACTCGTCGTTCCACTACCATCAGAACGATGAACAACCACTATTTTTTGGTTTGGTAAATTCACCCCTGGATTAATTGCTTCAATTTTCGCATCATTCCAATTGGTAATTTTTCCTAAGAAAATCTCCGCAATCACCTCAGGTGTCATATTAAGCGTTTTTTTAACAGTCGGTAAGTTATAACTCAAAACGACCGCACCAGCAGTGATGGGAATATGTAATACATTTCCTTTTGCTTCTTTTTCTTGTGCATCATTCATGGGTGCATCAGTTGCTCCAAAATCGACTGTTTTATGGGTTAATTGTGAAATTCCTGCTCCCGAACCAACCGATTGATAATTGATTTGCAAGCCTGTATTTTTATTATATTCATAAAACATTTTTGAAAACAAGGGATTGTCAAATGAGCTTCCTGCTCCAATAAGGGTTTTTACTTTTTGATTTGTGGAATCCGAATTTCCGTTTTGACTGCATGAAGTCAAGCTAATTGATACTAGCAATCCAAGCGCAATCATTGCTATTTGTTGTAAATTTCTTTTTTTCATTTTATTCAATTTTATTTTTTTTATTTGTGTTGATTTATTTTCCAAATACATAATAGAAAGTGAGGCGATAAACGATGTCATAATCTTTCCCTGCTCTACCCGTAATTCCTTTATCTTGATTTTTATAGCCATTGAACCAAACATTTGGCATGAAATGCACATTTTTTATCGGTGTGAAATCTAGTCCAGCAGTTAGGAAGAGTTCCTTTGTATTGGGATTGTAGTTTTTTGAAAGTCCCGTATAGTTGGAGTAATTAGATTTATCGTAATTTAAATAAGGGTTAAACACATCAGCTCTAGCAAAGAAACTTAGTTGATCACTGATTATTTTTCCTCTAACAAATAATGATGCACCAAAGGAATTAGCACTCACGGTATCTTTTATGCTATTATGCTCGGCGATGACATCTTGTTGACCATGATTCAAAAAGACTTCTGCACCAATAGTAAACGATTTGGTTGTATACCCTACAAAAACTTTAAACATCGTTCTAGAATGGTGAAAATTCCTACTCCAATCTAATTTTTCATAATCGGCATACACATCCACTAAAAGTTTCTTATCCAAGAAATAACCATACACGCTTCCATAATACTTTTTGAAACGATTATTTTCTGCCAAAGCACCTCGACCATTTCCAATCATTGCGTTGTAGCCAAAACGTTCTTTTTTATCAAACTTTCCTTGTAATGTCACGCCAAAATCATACGACTGTGTTCTTCTAATATCAATAATGGTTCTTTCAATAGAACGATACGACCAAAACTTTTCAGATGATTTTGAAAATCCTGGGGTACCAGATTGACCCACAACTAAATCGGTTCCTTTCCAAATATTTCGCCATCGGATATGGGCGTACTTCACGAAGAAAGTCAAGTTATTCTGTTGATTCCAATCTTCAGCAGCAAGCAAGACTTCGGTGCTGAATTTTTTACTGATATTAAAATCGTAACCAATATAAAGTCTTCTTAATGCAAATGCATTATCGCTTGTTTTTACATTTGTATATTGATTCGCTCCACCTCGTGCTAAGGAGTCGCTATGTCCTTTGTAGAAATAATCTCCAAAAGCATACCCCCAAATTCTTCCTGTCATCGGAACATGTTCATTAAACAGCGAATCGGAGGCAGTTAAATATTGTGCATCGGCTGTAAAGCTTGAAATTGTTATAAGTATTAGAATTAAAAGTTTTTTCATTCTATTGTTCATTTTTCTTGATACAAAAGTAGGGTGGAGTTGCTACAAGGATATTTCATAATTATTACCATTTTGTTACGATTTCTATATTTAAAACGTATAAATGTCAATTAATCAATAATTTAAGTTTTTAAGCAGAATATTCTTTTGTTTGCTAGCAACTTATTTGGCGTTAATTTTAAAATAAAAACGTCATAAAAACTTAATTTTATTGGCTCTATATGAATAATAGTGGGTAAGTATAAATTCCCCATTTTTGCAGT
>JBEBRN010000029.1:0-34488 GCA_040394775.1 Taishania pollutisoli | reverse complement strand
CATACTGCAAAAATGGGGAATTTATACTTACCCACTATTATTCATATAGAGCCAAAAAGTTGTTAGATAAATAATACAATCTACCGCGAGATTGTATCTCGTGGTAGATAGAATAAAATAATCTTAAATGAAGTAGTTAAACCATTTTCTTACCTTTGTTTTAGAATGGATAAAGATCAATTATATCAAGAATTAACTTTTAAAACGAGTAGAAGTGGAGGTGCTGGCGGTCAGCATGTGAATAAAGTGTCTTCAAAAGTGGAGGTGATTTTTGATGTGAATGCTTCCAATCAATTTTCTGAAGAACAAAAAGAAATTATCTCAGCCAAGCTGGCCAACAGAATTGATAACGAAGGTAAGCTACATTTGCAGTGCGATGAAAGTAGAAGTCAACTGAAAAACAAAGAAATTGTTGTCGAACGATTGTTTGATTTGCTTCATGTAGCATTGAAACCTATAAAAAAGCGTAAGCCTACCAAACCCAGTAAAGCAGCCATTAGAAAAAGACTCGACAACAAGAGAAAGTTATCCGATAAAAAAGTTTCGAGAAGGTTTAAGATGGATTGATTGTGAGATGAAATCTACACAATGAGGAAGGTTTTTGTAATGAAGGCGAGACAGTCTAATGTACCATTTACAAGAATAGGACTCAATTATCTCGGATAGTAGTAATTTTAAATCAATTGATTTTCAGATAATTACAAAAAATGTTTTTTATCAGGATTGCTCTCTCTATTTTTAAGCTATTTTTTTTTAAAAAGTATGATTACAATCACACTAAGGTTGCTAGAAAATATTTAAGTTTACCCCATAATTTTTTAAATAACAGGTATGCTTTCATTTGAAAATACAGAAGTCGCCTTTAAAAGCAAGACAGACAAAGAGTTGAAACAAGCTCATTTTCTTTTTAATCTCATCAAGAGTCCTGCTTTAGTAAAAATAGGAAAACCAGTAACGTTGTTTTCATTGAAGATTGGTTTGCCGATTAAAAATTTGATTCGAGCAACGATTTTTAAACAGTTTTGTGGTGGTGAAACCATTGAAGAGTGTAGTGATAAAATCGCTGAGCTGGATAAATATGGCGTCGGTACTATTTTGGATTATTCGGTCGAAGGAATGACAGAAGAAAAAGATTTTGAAACGACGACGCAGGAAATTATAAAAACGATTGAAAAAGCGAAAGGTAATGAAGCCATTCCTTTTGCAGTGTTTAAGATGACAGGAGTTACACGGCTTGGTTTACTGGAAAAAATAAACGTGGTCGATTCAACACTAAATGAGAATGAGAAAAATGAATTTCACGGATTATTAGATCGTGTCGATCGTATTTGTAAACGTGCATTTGATTTAGATGTTCCTTTATTTATTGATGCTGAAGATTTTTGTATACAAGATGCCATTGATCGTATTGTTGTCTCCATGATGGTAAAATACAACTCTGAAAAGGTAATTGTTTACAATACCGCACAAATGTATCGTCACGACCGATTAGCTTATTTAGAAAAATGCATAGAACAAGCGAAAGTTGGCGGTTATCATTATGGTATCAAGTTGGTACGTGGAGCATATATGGAGAAAGAGCGGGAACGTGCCAAAAAAATGGGCTATCCGTCTCCGATTCAAAAAGATAAATCTTCTTGCGATGCTGATTTCAATGCAGCAGTCGATTTATTCTTGAAAAACGTTGACAATACAGCTGTTTGTGTAGGAACACATAATGAAGAGAGTTGTTTGTTTACCATTGAAAAAATGAAAGAATACGGTATTGATCAAAAAGACAAACGCGTTTATTTTGCACAATTGTTGGGAATGAGTGATCATATCTCTTATAATCTAGCGAATGCAGGATACAATGTAGCGAAATATGTTCCGTATGGCCCTATCGATGAGGTAATGCCTTATTTATTGCGAAGAGCGGAAGAAAACACATCTGTTGCAGGTCAAACAGGACGAGAATTGACGTTGATTGAAAAAGAAAAAAAGAGACGAGAGATGTAAAGTCCATCATCTCTTGTCATTTCTTTAAGCGTTAATACGTTTTTGTTACAAAACCATTGGCAATATAACTCATTCCTTTTGTCAATTGACGAATAGTATAGGTTTGAAATTTTCCCGTTTCTAATTGAATAGCGGATATCGTTTCGTATTCTTGCACTTTGGTGATCGGATTCCAGGTCAATACTTCAACGGTGCCAATCATTTCCGCAAAATCGTTTAATTTCAGTTGGTGTCTCAATCGATCCAATGAAATAAATCCAATGCCTTTTACATACAATGGATGTTCAGGAGTGAGTTGAATTGATTTTGTAGTTGTTGAAACTGTCAAAAGTGTTAGGTGAATTTGCTTTATGACACCAGTTATTTCCGATTGATACGTCGTGTTTTTATCAATATCTACCGCAAGTACTTGTTGATGTTCGTTTAAATTTTCAATGGAAAGAGTAGAAGAAAAGGATGCTATTTCTGTTCCTTCTGCAAAACAACACAGCACCCATCCAATTTCAGAAATCGCCACATCGTCCCATTTATCACCTTTATACACTTCGACGATTTCAAACTTAAAGGTGCTTGGATTATCGTATCCGCTCTCAAAATCGACTTTAAAAGGAAGTTCAAATCGCTGTTGTCCCATTTCATCAGTTAGAACAAGGTAACACAAAGGTTTACTATCCTTGTAAACTTTGAATTTCTTCACTCTAGAATTGTTTTTCCAATTAGTGGGTGTCGATTGATACCCATTATAGATGGAGTTGACACCTGGTGCTTTTATTTCAAACCATTCACCAATGCCATATCCTTCAACACCCTCCACCCAAGCTGTCATAGGGTTTTGGTCATTTATTTTAGTGATAGTGTACGAATTTTTTCCTTGAGCCGCTAATGAAGAAGATGCCTTTCCAGATTCGACACCTTGTTCGCAGTCATTGTAGAAGAATTCAGGTGAATCGTCATTTTCTGTTTCTTTCTTAATAACTGGCCAATTGATGTTTTGTCCTTCTCCACCAACCGCATAAATGATCTTCAAGTTATCTTCTGGAGCGAGTGTCTTCTCGGTAGTTGATTTATTTCGGTCATTTTCCCCATTATCAAAGAGACTATCTTTAACGGTTAAATTTGACTCGTTATTTTCTTCTAGTTGCTTATTTTGAGGAGCGCTTTGACACGAAAAGGCTAAAAATAAAGAGCAGATAATGTAGCTATATTTTTTCATAGTGCAGTTTTTAAAATTATTAATATTAGTCAACTAGGGAGTAGATGTATTTTTTTTTGTTAAAAATAAATAAATTATCTATAATAATCTTCTTTTAACGTGCAATTGAGTTTTATTTTTGCGTTAATCAGTTGGTGAATCCAGAATAGTTGACTATTTTTGTGCCCGTAAATACTTTATTGAAACGGGAAACACCCATTTTTTTGAAATTAAAAATAACATTCATCGCTTTGATATTAGAGCACTATTGAAATGTGAAATATAATTTTTGAAAAAAAAACTTTGAATGAAGTGGTGTAATGAAGAAATAAATACTTAATATTGCATCCCGAAAATTGTCTAATAAAAGAAAGAAAATAATTGTCATGGATATTATTAATGAAATTGCGAAAGAATTAGTTCCTGTAAATGATCTACCTAATTTTAAGGCTGGAGATACAATTACTGTAGCTTATAGAATTGTTGAAGATAAAAAAGAACGTGTTCAGCAATTTACTGGTGTTGTTTTACAGCGTCGTGGTACTGGAGTTACTGAAACTTTCACTATCCGTAAGATGTCAGGTAACATCGGTGTAGAAAGAATTATTCCTATATACTCTCCATTTATTAGCTCAATTACGGTTAATAAAAGAGGTAAGGTTCGTAGAGCTAGAATCTTCTACTTTAGAGAACGAACTGGAAAATCAGCGCGTATTAAAGAACGTAGAGTTTACGCTAAATAAGATTTTTAAATCTAAATTGAAGTCGTCTCATTGGGACGACTTTTTTTGTTTTTATAACCTTGTCTTTCCGAGAAAAATTCAAATACTGCGTTTTTCTCGTTTTTGAAACAGTCACTACTCATGTAAGCTCCTTGGTTTTAGAAAAAAAGACTCGAAAGCCTTGTCTTTGAACATCTCTCATCAAAGACTTAAAATGAATAAGTTCTCATTTCGCATTCTTTTTTTCATTGTAATCATTACTATTTGTGAGCAACATATCGCTTTCTTCTCTTTTTCTCCGTTCTGATTTTTGTGAGCAACATATTCACAATAAAACATTAACTTTACCTCAATGTTTTTCATTCTCTCAAAAATATTACTCTTTTTTACCTCGCCTTTATTTTGGTGGTGTGTTGCTTTATTATTTGCCTTTTACGGATCTTCTCCAACCATTCGCAGACGTTTTCGTTTAGTGGTGATAATCGCGTTTTTATTCTTCACCAATACCTTTGTTTTCTTGGAGTTTGAAAGATTATGGGAAATTCCAGGAACGCCCATTGAAGTCATTCATAAAACCTACGATGCCGGAATTGTTTTAAGCGGAATGGCGATGTACGATAACAACTTAAATAGATTATCAATTCAAGATGGTACCGACCGAATTTGGCATACTATAACGCTTTATAAAAAAGGAATTATACGAAAAATTATTATTACAGGGAGAGACGGAACGATTGTCGACAAAGGATTGAACGAAGCGGCTCAGTTCAAACACGATTTGGTGATTTGGGGAATTCCTGAAGCAGATATTTTGATTGAACAAGTTTCTAGAAATACCTATGAAAATGCGCTTTATACCAAAGAGCTTTTGAGTAAACATCCTGAAATAAAATCATTACTGTTAATAACATCGTCCAATCACATGCGTAGAGCAACAGCGTGTTTTAAAAAGCAATCACTTAAATTCGACACCTTTTCGACCAATTTATTTAATGGACAAAATCGTCTATGGAACTTTGATCATTTGATGATTCCCTCTTTTAGTACCTTCGTGAAATGGAATAATCTCACCAAAGAATGGACGGGATATGTGATGTATAAAATAACGGGTAAAATTTAATGTGTACTTTCAGCTCATGAAAGAATATTTAGAAAAGACGGCTTTTTTACAAGTAGATCATCCTTCTACCGCTGCGTTTTGTGCCGCAATTGTTTCCTATTCTTCTAAAACTGAAACTGCATTAGCGCTTTATTACAAAGTTAGAGACCATTTTTTGTACGATCCGTTTCATCTCGATTTAACCCCAAAAGCATTACAATCATCGACCATTTTCGAAAAGAAGCGGGCTTGGTGCGTAGAAAAAGCAATTGTTTTGGCGACTTGTGCTCGGTATTTTGACATTCCCTCACGATTAGGTTATGCCACTGTGGTCAATCATATCGGCGGCGATAAATTGGCACAGTATCTAAAGCGAGAAGAAATCGTTTTTCATGGCTACACCGAATTGTATTTAGACGGCCGTTGGATTAAATGTACACCTGCTTTTGATAAACGAATTTGCCGTGTTTCCAACGTTTCTCCACTCGATTGGGATGGAAAAACCGATTCTCTTTTCCAAGCCTACGAAGGCGAACAGCAATTCATGGAATACATACACGATTACGGTTCCTTTAGTGATGTTCCTATCGATTTAATGAATCAAGAAATGAAAAAGTATTATCCGCATTTGTTTGAGGAGATAATCGACACGAAGTCATTTTCATTTATACCGAAGGAAGAATTTAGGGAGTAGATTTTTTTCTTCTGAATTTCTGTAAATTCTTATTAGTCCAGATTTTACTAAACTCAGTTTTTCTTCATAAAAGTACGACCGAAGAATGTTGATTGTTCAGTATAACCCTCTACGAAAAAAGCAATTTTTTTAAGGCTCATTATTCAGAATCTTGATTTTCATTACAAAAATCACTAATGTAAAAATCAAAATTATTTAACCCGTAAAACTTAAAGTTATCGAATTTATCTTTACTATTGCTATAATTAAATATGTTAACAATATTTGATTTTCTATTTACAATTTGCCAATATTTTAAATCTGTATTGTTCAAAACAAACTTGTCATTTGACGACATTATTAATTGTATTTTTGAACCGATTGATTTTTCAATTAACAATTTAATCAAATTGGTGGATCGATTATAATCTAAACCTTCTCCAATATCATCCACTAAAACTGTCAACGGGATGTTTGTTAATTGATAGTAATTATAATGTATTATTAAAGAAAGTGCCCTAAACATACCATCGGACATTTCATTTTGATCAGTTATAGCATTCCTGTCTGATTCTATAACTCTTAAACCAACTACTTTATTTGCTATTGGCGAGTCAATCATTATACTGTGCAGAGCACCCACATTTATATCATTTATATTGTATCCTATTGAATTAAAATCTTTAATAATACTTTCTGTAAAGGTATCTTTAAAAAGTGCTCTTCCATTTCTAAAAACTTCAATAGCTTGATTAGCAATATTAATATTATTAAAACCTAAACTAAGACTTCTATTACTCTCAATTAATATTAATCTATTTTTTTCCTCTTCTTTTGAAAATCTAAAGTGTCTAATATTGGAAGCCCATTGAAATAATTTTTCAAGAAATGGATATTGTAATTCATCTCTTCTAGTAGAAATTAGTTCGTTAGAAGGTAATTTAAAATCAATATTTTTATCAATTACATCATTGTATATTACTCCAGTACCGTCAAAACTCCTATTTAGAAACATTTTACCGTCAACTAGAAGTTTTTCATTTTCAATCGATCCGTCTTTGAATGAGATTTTAAATTCATACGTTTTATTGTTCTCCTCATCAAATAAAATCACATCATATTTCCCTGAAATAAGTGAAAATCTATTTGAAAGTAAAATTCTTGATAGTTGATTAATATATTTAAGAGTTCGTGATTTCCCTGAAGCATTGTCCCCTACAAAAAGGTTGATATTATTTAATTCAAATGGCTCTAAAACCCATTTTTTAAATTGATCCTTTTCGAATTCGATGTACGAAAATTTTTTGAGTAATATTTTTGTTATTATATTTTACAATGTTAAAATAGATAATGTTAATAGCAAGTGTATTACATAAATAAAACTAATTTTTGAACAATTTGTTTTACTTTTTCATTTCGTTTTTTTCTCTTTAAATATTTTAGCAATTTAGTCTTTATTTTGATTCGAAGTGTTCTCTTTTTATATTGAGGCATAACGAATCGCTATATGCCAACTGGCGTCTATTTTCGCTATAGTTATTTCAGTTAACACATTAATAATCAATAACAAATCCGTTTTTAATCATTTAACATTCAAATAAAATAATTGGATACGTCAATATTTGTACTGTGTAAATATATAAAATCTCGTTAAAATAAATGTTAAAATTAGTAATTCCTTTCACCCAAATTCTTCCATTTCAATCGCAATCCTCACTCCTCCGCCATTTGTTTCAAATACATATCATAATAAACCCCGCCTTTCTGAATCAATTCTTCGTGCGTTCCATTCTCAATGATAGCGCCCTCTTTTAAGACGATAATTCTATCGGTGAAACGTAGCGACGAAATTCGGTGACTGACAATAATCGCCATTTGGTCTTCTATCTTCTCTAAGGACTTTAAAATCTTTTCCTCTGTCTCTGTATCGACAGCGGACAAACAATCGTCTAGGAGCAGTAATTCTGGCTTACGAATGAGAGCACGCGCGATACTAACACGTTGTTTTTGTCCTCCGCTTAGGTTGACGCCCCTTTCACCTAACATCGTCTCGAATTTATCGGGAAAACGCTGAATATTGTGATACACATACGCTTGCTTGGTCACGTCGATTAATTCGTTTTCAGAAACTTCGCGATCGTTGATACCAAAAGTGATGTTATTTCGAATGGTGTCGGAGAATAAAAATACTTCCTGTGGAACAACGCCAAATTTTCGACGAAAATCATCTAAATTGATATCTTGAATCGGTGTGTCATTCACATAAATCGTTCCTTGCGTTGCATCGAATTGCCGTGTCAATAAATACAGAAGGCTTGATTTTCCACTTCCTGTTTTTCCAACGATACCCAATTTCTCACCTTTGTTAAGTGTGAAACTAATATCCTTTAACGCAGTGATACCTGAATTTTCATACGTGAAACTCACATTTTCAAAACGAATAGAACGTATCGATTCAAACGGTGTTTGTACGGTATTGACAATCTCTGGTTTAAACTTCAAGAATTCGTTGATCCGCTCTTGAGAAGCAGCTGCTCGTTGAATCATAGACGTTACCCAACCTACACTAGCGAATGGCCAAGTCAACATATTGATATACATAATGTAAGCGATAATATCACCGACGCCAATTTCGCCCGAAATCGCCATCAAACCACCGACATAAATGGAAAGTAACACACTAATAGAAATCAAAAACGTGATAGATGGTAGAAAAAAAGCGTTGATTAAAACCATTTTCATCGTGCGACCCTTGTATTCCTCGGCAGATTGATTGAACTTCTCCTTACTTTCATTTTCACGCTGATAGGCTTTCAATATCCGAATGCCAGAGAAGTTCTCTTGAACGATGGTGGAAAGTCTCGATTGTTCTTCTTGTACTTTCTTACTCGCATAATTTATTTTGGACGACACTTTGTAAATAATGATGGACAGCAAAGGAAGTGGTGCTAAAACGACGAGTGTTAATTTGACGTTTGTTTGCATCATCCAATAAATACACAGTGGAAACAAGACGATGAGATTAATGTTATACATCAATCCAGGCCCTAGATATTGGCGTACTTGCGTGACATCCTCCGAAATACGATTCATTAAATCTCCAATCCGATTTTTCTTGTAAAAGCCGAAATCTAATTTTTGATACTGCTCGTAAATTTCATTTTTCAAATCGTATTCGATCAAACGCGACATCACAATAATCGTTTGTCGGGTTAAAAAGAGGAAAACGCCTTTACCGATGTTCAACAAGATGTAGAAACCAGCGACCATCAACGCATTCCAGAAAATTTCATTCGAAGATATATTTTTAGTAACATCTGCTTTAAATCCATTCACAGCATCTCCAACGACTTTCGGCATCATCACACTAAATAGGTTAGAAGCGATAATACAAATCACGCCGATTATTAGTCGCCATTTATGTTTTAGTAAATATTTATTGAGATACCTTAGAGAGTTCATTCTTTATTTTTAATTTTACACCGCCAAAGCGAATAGGCAAAATTAAGAAATACATTTTACTAATGTTCTAAATAGTACCGCATGTTTGAAGTAAAAGATATTAAGGATGTAAATTTAGCAGAGAATCCTGTTATTGCACAATTAAGTCAATACAATCATGAACAAGTTCTTTTTTGTAACGACAATGAAACCGGATTGAAAGCAATCATCGGTGTTCACAGCACTGTTTTGGGACCTGCATTAGGCGGTTCAAGAATGTGGATGTACAACAACGAAATGGAAGCGTTAACAGACGTTTTGCGTTTATCTCGAGGGATGACGTACAAAAATTCATTGGCTGGGTTGAACCTTGGCGGTGGTAAATCAGTTATTATCGGTGATTCTAAAGTCATGAAGAACGAAGCGTATATGCGTCGTTTCGGAAAGTTTGTCAATAGTTTAGGCGGGAAATATGTAACTGCTGAAGATGTTGGTACAAGTCCACAAGATATGATTTGGGTGAACATGGAAACTGATCACGTAGTAGGTTTACCGGGAAAAAGTGGTGATCCATCTCCTGTGACAGCTTATGGTGTTTACGTAGGAATGAAAGCCGCAGCGAAAGAGCAGTTTGGTACAGATTCTTTAAGTGGACGTAAAATTTCCGTTCAAGGAATTGGCCATGTGGGTGAATATTTAGTAGAATACCTTTCAAAAGAAGGAGCTGACATTTATATCACAGACATCAATCAAGAAGCGTTGGCTCGTGTTTCCAAAAAATACAATGCAAAAGTGGTTGGTTTAGATGAAATCTACGATTTAGATGTAGATATCTATGCGCCATGTGCATTAGGAGCGACGGTGAATGACAGTACATTGGATCGTTTGAAATGTTCTATTATTGCGGGTTCTGCTAACAATCAATTGAAAGACGAGAATCTTCACGGAAGAATGATCATGGAGAAAGGAATTATTTATGCTCCTGACTACGCGATTAACTCTGGTGGCGTTATCAATGTCTATACAGAATTCAAGGGCTTAAATCCTGATTGGGGAATGGCTAAAGCAGAAGGGATTTACACCACCATTCAAAATATTATCCAACGCTCTTCAAAAGAAAATATTCCTACTTACCAAATCGCTAATACAATTGCTGAAGAACGAATCGCATCAGTTGGAAGAGTTAAATTACCAATGTAATGTTAAACCGAAGACATTTAAGAATTAAAGTTTTACAAGCGATATATGCTTTTTTTCAGTCACATCATTCGAATAGATTGGTAGCTGAAAAAGAGCTTTTTAAGAATGTCGAACAGATATATGATTTATACCTTTATCTATTATTTGTGTTTGAAGGTTTCGTCTCCATCGAAAAAAATCGATTAGAAGAGTTGAAAAACAAACGTTTTTTAAGTGATGAAGATATCAATCCAAATCGGAAATTTGTTGACAATCCAATATTCACTATTTTAGAGAATAATCGTGAATTAATTGATACCGCAACTGCGAAAAAAGTAAATTGGGTTGGTGCTGAAAAGCAAGAGATTTTACGAAAAGTCATGATGACAATTCGCAATTCTGAAGTATACACGCTTTATATGGCAAACACAGAGTCGTCCTTCCAAGAAGATATCGCTTTTGTAATTGACTTATTTAAAGAGCATGTGGCGAATTCAACGCTTATCTATCATTTCTTTGAGGAAATGAGCATTCACTGGATCGATGATATTGATTTAGCATGCTCAATGGTGATTAAAACCATTAAGACGTTCAAAGAAGACGGCGATAACAACAAAATCTTACCCTTATACAAAGACGAAGAAGATGAAAAAGATTTCATTTCTCGTTTATTTAGACAATCAATTGACCAATATGATGATAATCAGAAATTAATTGACGATTTGATAAGTAATTGGGAACTAGATCGATTGGCGATTATGGATATTTTATTAATGAACTTAGCGATTACCGAAGTGAAAGAGTTTTCCAATATTCCGATTAAAGTGACGTTAAATGAATATATTGAAATTTCCAAATTCTATTCAACGCCAAAAAGTAATGGATTTATCAATGGTGTTTTAGACAAAGCTGTCGAACGCTTAAAAGGTGAAAATAAAATCACGAAAGTTGGTCGTGGTTTAATGGATTAAAAAAAGATAACAATGAGAAGTTTATTTTTTATAGTGTTAAGTTTTATTGTTGTTACCTCTTGTACATCCAAGGATGCATATGAGATAGGACAAAAAACAACGATGGAAGTGAATACAAGGATAGATGCTGGAGAAGTGGTTTTAGGTGAAAACGTAAAATCGACTATTAAAGTGAAGAATACAGGTTCTTATCCACTGATTTTGGCAGAGGTAAAAGGTTCTTGCTCTTGCACCATCGCTGAATATCCGAAAGATCCAATTCCTCCAGGAGAGACAGTTGAAATTAAATCAACTATTGAAACCAGAGCTTTGGGTAAGTTGACAAAAGATGTCCGTATTACTGCTAATACAGATCCATCGTTAACGACCATTATTATCACGGCAGACGTAGTAAGTAAATAGTATAAATTAAAATAAAAATAGAATAAAACATGAGTCCACAAACAATCAACATGCTTTTAATGGTGCTAATCTTTGTAGTTTTCTACTTCTTTATGATTAGACCACAACAAAAGAAACAAAAGACACAACGTCAATTTAGAGAGAATTTAAAGCCAGGAGATAGAGTTATTACTATCGGTGGTGTTCAAGGTAAAGTACTAGAAGTTGCTGATACAACAGTATTAGTAAGCACAGAAGGAACAAAAATCCGTTTTTCAAAAGCGGCTATTCAGTCGTCTTCAGAAGAATTGATGAAAGATTAATTTTTTATCTTCAAAGAATTAATTAGCCGGGTTTCGATTGGAACTCGGCTTTTTTATGGGAATTTATATAGTCACTAGATTCAAGCAAACTATAGATATAGCACCACAATAACTCTCCATTCCAAAAAATATTATTCACTTTCTGAATAAGCAATTCAAAAAAGGAGCATCTTTGCAAATGATTTCTATAATCAGTTGATGAAGACTACTACTTTACTTATTTTATTCTAATGGAACACCAACCTAATCCAGAGAAACGCGTTAAAAAACGGGTGTGGAAGTTTTTTAAATATACGTATTTATCAGGTATTCACGTGTTAGCGCTATTTGCGTTATTTATGATTACCGTAGCGTTAGCGTCTAAGTTTAAATGGACGAATGATAAAGGAAGCATTGACGTGAATAACCGCTACTTTGAAAAGATGGCGGGAAAATACAATCAAGGATTTAAAGTAGATAGCTTGACATTTGACAGTGAAGAACGTAAAATGTATCAACGCATTGGATTATTGGCACAAGATTACCCGATTAATGCGAAAATAATTATCGATGCTTATGATAAAACCCACGATATAACGGTTGCGCTACGAATGTTAGATGCCACAAATCTCTTTTTACAAAAAGATAAAGATTATCAAAAAAGACTGCAAAAAATAGAAAAGGATAAAAGCGATAATTCTGTTTCCATTTATCCATGGGCGAATTATATTGAATGGAAAGACTTTTGCCGACAAGTGAAAGCAGATAAGGTAGCAATCGACTCAGTTGCGAAAATTACGGGTGTTGAATCTCGCTTAATTGTCATGTGTTTAGTGGGGGAACAAATACGGATGTTTAACTCATCGCGTGAAAAATTCAAAAATAAAGTATATCGATTCAATTATATTCTCTTGCCTAAAAACCGTGGTTATGGCGTGACAGGTATTCAGGAACATACAGCGCTCCGAATTGAAAATACACTATTTTTACCCAGTAGCCCCTTTTATCCAGGAAAATACTATGCACAGTGTATTAATTTAAAAGACACTTTTCCAGAATCTATTGTGGACACTATTGCGGCACATAAATATCCGACGATTCAACGTCTTATACAAGGTGGAACTCACTTCTATTCTTATCTCTACACTGCTTTACTTCTTAGACAATATCAAACTCACTGGGAAAAAAGCGGTTATACTTTGGCTTATCGTCCTGAAATATTAGGCTCATTGTTTAACTTAGGGTATCATAAGAGTAAACCCGGTCCAGATCCGAAGGTTGGAGGTTCCAACTTTAAGGTGAGTGGAAAAGATTATACCTTTGGAGGTCTTTGTTTTGAATTCTATTATTCTGGTGAATTACAAGATTTATTTCCCTTAACGAGTCGCCCATTTACACCAACAGAAGAGTTAGAACGCACCATTGTTTTTCCAAAAATAGAAGAGAAAAAAGAAAAAGTGGTTTCTCCAGTTGAAAATAATGGTTTAAAAATGTTGAATGAGGTAGATTCGTTGTAAAAAGATATTTTAAGCTCACATCAAAAAGTGAAATGTACTTATTTGTATATTTTACTTTTATTTCAAAAAGATTTCTTAACTTAGATAACTTTAAATTAAAACCCTATGCAAGAATTTTTTGTCGGATTGTCGATTTATGAGAAAACCTATTGGATGATTGCCATCATTGGTTCTTTAATTTTTGGTATATTACTGATAATGACTTTTATAGGTGGTGGTATGGATGCTGATATGGATGCAGATGCGACCAACTTTGAAGCGGATGATGGCGGTGTAGGATTTCAGTTTTTCACGTTAAAAAATTTAGTGGCTTTCTTTACCATTTTTGGATGGACAGGTGTTGTTTGTATGGGCAGTGGTTACTCAAATAGTGTTGTTTTAACCATTTCGGTCATCGCAGGTTTATTAATGATGGTTGCTACTTCTTCTTTATTTTATTTCATGAGTCGTCTGGCGGAAGATGGTACGTTGAAAATTAAAAATGCACTAGGTACTATTGGAGAAGTTTATTTACCCATTGGAGCAAATCGTTCGAAAACTGGAAAAGTTCAAATTATTGTACAAGGTGCATTGCGCGAATTAGAAGCATTGACCGATGAAGATAAAACATTAACCACTGGTACTGTGGTAAAAGTAATAGAGATAGTAAGTGCCGAATTATTATTAGTAGAAACCCTTCAAAAACCAACAAATTCATGAATTTAATCATTCTTCAAGTTGATGCTTTTAGCAGTATTTATTTAATTGCTGCCGTCATCATCATTTTATTTATTTTCTTGTTCTCTATGATGAGGAGGTACAAACGTTGTCCTTCCGATAGAATTTTAGTCGTTTATGGTAAAACAGGAGGAGGCTTATCTGCAAAGTGTATACATGGTGGAGCTTCATTTATCTGGCCAATTATTCAGGATTATGAGTTCTTAGATTTGACACCGATGTCTATCGAGGTAAATTTAACCAACGCATTGAGTAAACAAAATATTCGTGTAAACGTTCCTTCCAGATTTACGATTGGTATTTCTACAGAGCCTAGCGTTATGCAAAATGCAGCTGAGCGTTTGCTGGGATTGAGCTTAGAGGCGGTGAAAGATTTAGCGCAAGAGATTATATTTGGTCAATTGCGTATGGTGGTTGCATCGATGGATATTGAAGAAATCAACTCCGATAGAGACCAGTTTTTATCACACATTACACATGGTGTTGAGGCTGAGTTGAAAAAAGTAGGATTGAAATTAATCAACGTAAACATTACCGATATTCATGACGAGTCTGGATATATTGAAGCGTTAGGAAAAGAAGCTGCTGCGAAAGCAATTAACGATGCTAAAATTTCGGTATCTCAGAAAGTGAGAGACGGTTCTATTGGTGAAGCGCAAGCAGTACAAGACCAACGTATTCAAGTAGCAGCAGCTAATGCACATGCCGTTGAAGGAGAGAACACAGCCAAGATTCAGATTGCCAATTCGGATGCCGAGCGACGATCAAGAGAAGCGGAAGCTGAGAAAATAGCGAATGCTTCGGAGAAAGTACAAGCGGCTCAAGCATTAGAAGAAGCTTATGCAGCTGAGAAATTAGCGGAAGATGCGCGTGCAAAGCGTAAAGAATCAGAGCAGGGAGCGGATATTATTGTTCCTGCAAAAATAGATAAGCAAAAGATTGAAATTGACGCAGAAGCCCAAGCAGAGCGTATTAGAAGAATCGCTAAAGGTGAAGCGGATGCGATTTACTTAAGAAAAGAAGCGGAAGCAAAAGGACTTTACGAGATATTGACCAAGCAAGCACAAGGTTTGGATCAAATTGTGAAGGCAGCTGGAAACAATTCGAAAGATGCGGTGTTACTTTTAATCGCTGATAAATTACCGGAATTAGTTAGAACACAAGCGGAAGCAATTAAGAACATTAAGATTGATAAAGTAACTGTTTGGGAAAATGGAAATGGGAAAGATGGTAAAACATCGACTTCTAACTTTATTTCAGGAATGTATAAAGCCGTTCCACCATTACAAGAGATGTTCAATATGGCAGGAATGCAATTGCCAAATTATTTAAAAGGCGAGGATATCGAAGAGGCTGTTAAAAAAGAGGTTTCATCTAAAAAAGGAGATGCTAAGCCGAAGGGTGAAGAGCCAAAAGAAGATACTTCAAAATAATAAAACAAACATTAAATTTCAAGGCTTCGCCAAATGGTGAAGCCTTTTTTGTTTAAAGACAAATTCTAGCAGGAAATAGTGGAAAATGAATTAGAAATACTGTATGAAGATGATTTTCTCATTGCTGTCAATAAACCTGCTGGACTTCTTGTGCACAGAACAAAATTAGCACGCGATGCCAAGGAATTCGCTGTGCAACTATTGAGAAATCAGTTAGGCTATCATGTGTTTCCAATTCATCGCTTAGATAGAAAGACATCGGGTGTTTTATTATTTGCCAAAAATCAAGATTTTGTTCATTCTTTTCAATTGATGATGCAAGAATCAGCTACACAAAAGCGCTATGTAGCGATTGTTCGTGGATTTTTTCCAGATGAGATTTTCGTAGATCATCCATTAATCAATGAAAAAGGAAAGGAACAAGATGCTGTGACGCACTTTCGTTTACTTCAACACGTTGAAATTCCACTTTCTTTTGGAAAATTTGAGACTTCTCGTTATTCTTTGATTGAAGCTTTTCCAAAAACAGGGAGAATGCATCAAATTCGGAAACATTTGAATCATTTACGCTACCCAATTATTGGTGATAGACCACATGGATGCAACAAACAAAATGCTCTTTTCCTAAAGGAATTTAATCTTAGTAAGATGCTTCTCCATGCAGAAAGTATGACGTTGGAACATCCATTTTCAAAAGGAATACTAAAAATTAATGCGTCAATTCCAATACACTTTTTGGATATAATGGGATGGATCGGTTTAAACGAAGCTGAAATTACACCTATACTTTCCGATTAAAGAACAGCATCTTTAATTCCCGCTTCAGTGAAATGCCAAATATAATTCCACATTGGCCTTGTTTTATCAAACTCAAAATCTTTGACTTCGCCCGTTTTATCAAGAGGCTTATGCAGTAATAAATTCCCAACAAACGTAAAGAATTTACGCGGTTCACCATTTTCTTTAAAAAGCTTGACTTTAATGTTTTCGGATTGAACTCGCACGGTTCCGGCACCAGTTGCCATCGACTCCATATGAACATCAATAGCATCAACAATACCTTCAATTCGCGTATTCAAAGCTGGGCGCAACATGCTATTTAATGATTTGGTGTCTATCTCTCTACCGTGAACATCTAATTGAAAAGTTTCCACATTGGCATATTGATTATACGCTAAATAAACGTCAATCTTTGAAGTTGGACTTAGCGAGAAATTCCCAGTAAGATTGAGTAATTGGTTTTTTGACGGAATGTTATTAATTTGCGTTAATCGAGCATCGATCTCTTTCAAATCTATTCGACTTACTTTTTGATTGCCCGTTTTCATCGAGAAGCTTACACTCGAATTTTTCGCAATCATTGCATTCGCCTCTAATTCGAAATCTAAACTTTGTAATATTTCGGCGTACGTAGGTTCGTGTTGGGTATATTCTGGAATGGTCTTATCTCTGTAAACATTCAATTCGAATTTATCCATATTAATTTCGTTCAAATTTACTTTTTCAAGTGTGTTTTTTCGAATATCAAAAATGACACTATCTAAGACTATCTTGCTTGCAACTAGATCAATATGCCCTTTTTGTTCAGGGATATATTTTATGTATTCTTCTTTTGAATAGCGTGTGAATAATTTAAAAGTATCAATAGAAATTGTATGATTCGTGTAATTAAAATGATCAATGCTGAAATCATTAAGTACGCCCGTATTTTGTCGCATCGATTGAAAATTCAACTTTTCCAATTGATCAAACTGAATATTTTCGAGATCGTTTAATCTGGCTTTCAAATTTACTCCTAAAACATTTGTAAGTGTGTCCTTATATTTAATAGAGTAGAAGTCAAGACCGGAAATAATTACATCATGAAGTGCAAATGCTCTTTTTTTATTCTGTTTTGTTTTTTTTATTTGAGTAGTATCCACATCTGTTTTCAAATGATTTATAATAACATTTTTAACAGATGCTTTTTCTATTAACAATGTGTCAGATAATATGATTCGCATAAGGCCAATATTCAGTTTTAGATCTTCCACTTTTACAGCGAGTATTTTATTCTTAAATGCAAGCTCTTTAAATGTGAAATCTCCTCCAAAGCTCATGTTGAATTCCTTAAAAGACAGTCCTTTTTCCTGCTTTAATTTCTTTTCAATAATAAATTCTAATGTAAAAATAGCAGCAAGATAGAGTAGCGCAAGTGCTAAAATTGTTATTCCGCTTATTTTTAAAATCTTCATAAGTAGGTATGTGTCAATAAATATAACTGTTCTTGTCTGATTTTTGGGGGAGTTTGACATATTTATTTTGAAATAAGTGAAAAACAAACATTTTAACGCGCCACATTTTAGCTTTCTAAATAAATGAATTGCTGGATGTAATCTACGAAACTGAGTATTAAAACCAAATAGATTTTATTATAAAATCCAGCTCAACCATAAAATTAGAATAACATCTATTGCAATAATGATTGCTAATTTTATCCAATTGTTTATCTTCTTTTTGTTGTTAATTGGGGCTTTAGAAGATGGGGTAGTGGACTTCTCTTGTTTTTCTTCCGTTGGTATTTTCGTTTCAACTGGTGGAATTATTGTTTGAGGTTTTGGAGTTTGTTTTTCAATAACTGGTTTTGGTGCTTCTTGAATTTCCATCTTTGGAAATCTACCGGTTAAAAATAACTGCTCCCAATCGTATTGATTTTTACCAAGCTTCAGTCGATCACCTTTTTTGAGTAATGCTACTCCTTGAATTTTATGACCATTGATAAAGGTTCCATTAACGGATTTTAAATCGTTGGCAAAAATATTTCCTTTTAAATCTTTGAAGAGCTGTAGGTGAAATTCATCGACTCCGCTTTCCATTATTCGTACTCTATTCTTCGCATCAGAACCAATTGAAAAACTATTTTCATCTGCTTTTGAAATGAGACCTTTCCAATCGAAAGCAAAGGCATTCGCGATTTTTACTTCATCGTTTTCAGTGAGTTGTACAGCATCTGTAATTCGCTCATCGTTGACAAAGGTGCCATTTTCAGAACCTAAATCGGTTAAGTAAATGTTTCCCTCGACATCTCTAAAAATTTCTAGATGTTGTGAACTGACTCTTTCATCCGCTATTTGGATGTCATTTGAGTTATCTTTCCCGACTTTGATTAACAAAAAACTCATACGTTATATTCACTTTGCTCTTCTCAAAAATAGCAATTCTAATCGTTGGTCAAATCATTTACTTGTTTTACTTATTCTCAACGGATTGTTAATGGAAAGGAAAATCAGAATGAGAATGAGAGAAAAGAGCGAAACACAGAGGGAGAGTGAGTGAAGAGAGTGATTTATCACAGATTATTTTATTCTTTCACGATACGGAATAGCAATAGATATGTTTCTTTCGTTGCTCGTAAATTGACATAGTTAAATCGAAGTGATTTCCCTGAAACGTGTTGTACGTAAACGGGATGGTTAAAGTCGTCAGATAAATAGTAATAAATGCGATAATTCCCTCTTTCAAGCCCAGTGATACGCAGTTTCTCTTTTGAGAGATCGACAATTTCATTCTCTGGAAAAGGATGTTGGTACTTGTCGGCGAAAAGACCTTCAACTGTTTGAAAATTAGCTGTTTGATTGGTGATTATTCCAATGGCTTCATCCGATGAGTTTTTTCGGAGGTAAATTAAATCTGCTTTAGAAGTTTCAGTACCCATCCATTTTACCGCTTCAGAATTATATAACCATTTTTGGTTACTTTCAAAAGGTTCTATCGCCATAAATCCAGGATGCCATTGGTCAGTAATTAACGGGAATTTCTGCTTGAATGACTTCATCTGAGCAAATGTAGAATAATTTTCGATGTCGGTCCATTGTGTCCACGGAAGGTTAAAGGCAAGACCCGAAAACAAACTCTGCCACCAATGTCGATTGAGTTCCATAGTACTGTTAGGGAATTGCTGTCGTTGATTAATGGGTTCTGATTCTGCGAAAACAAGTGGTTTGAAAATATACTGGAAACCTAATGAATCACGGGAAATGGTGTAATTGCTTTTGGCAGCTTCGTTTCCTTGGTTGAGCATAATCTTGCCAATAAACTTTGTAAAAAAAGAGGCATTGGCTTCATACGTGAACTGATAGACATTAGAACCCATTACGTCAAATGCTTTTTGATCAAAGTAACTACGGTCATTTTCATGCTTCAATCCGCTGTAACTACTGGTCAGTAAATGGATTTTACCAAAATAATTTTGCTTGATGTACTGAGCCATTTCATCTTGCCATCGCTCGAGCACTTTGTATTCCGTTTGATAGAATGAACTGCTTTCATTTTCTTCCGAACCAACGTTGCTAATTTCACTCATGATTTCGAAAATTCCGATTTTTCCAGAATATCCCCAACGTGACAAAATATAGCGAATGCGTTGCTTGTAGTATTTCTTGGCGTCTTCATTTTGGAAAAATTCGATGGGATGTTCCAAGTCAAATACTTTTTTATAAGCATAGACATTCTCTCCTTCGGAATCATCCCAATCCCAATGCGTGATGCCATAAACCTTGTTTTTGAACGTATAATGAATAAGCATACACCATTCCAAGTAAAAATCGTTGTTTTCAGCTAATTGCAATAATTCGTCCAGTTCATACGCTTGATGCAAACGCTTCGTGTAATTCCCTAATTCTTCAAATTCAATGTCTGTTGATTGTGGGCTCATAATCATTCGGAACCAATTGGCACCACTTTGACTCATCTTTAAAATATATTCATTGTATTTTTCATAAACGCGAGGTGCTACCGTTATACTTCTGTAGTTTTCAGGAAAATAATGAAATTGCCCTTGGCCGTCTCGCCATTGATTTTTGGCGGCAAAAGTGGAGTCAAATTCTCGTTTTGTTTCGGGCCAACCGATGTTACATCCAATTGGTTGAAATAAACTGTCATTACGGTATAAATAACGCTTTTCGGGTGAAACGGTAATAAAAGGATTGACGGTATTTCCTTCGACTCGGAATTCTTTCTTCGGAAAAAATAGAACCTCTTCATCTTGAGAAATAAGTACTTGATAACTCCATTCGCCACTTTTCATTGCGACAAAACGAGCGACAAATTGATAAGCTAGCGGAATAACATTCCAACCACCTAAGTTTCTATATTCTTCGTTCGTATAGCCAATTTTATCTTTGGGTTCAGGGAAATTATCACCTTTGTAATTGTTGTAACGTTCGAATTGTTGGTAGTAAAAAGCGTCGATGGTATCTGATTTATTGTCAGATATGTGCGTAAAAATGACTTTGACCGCTAATTCCCATTCTAGGTACGGATTGACGCCTTGATTGCCATTGGTATGAATGAATAAATTGACTTTTTGCGCAATGTCAGCAGGAAGTTCAATGCCGATCTCGATTTTCTCAAACTGATGAAATGGAACAGAATCATTGGTGAAATAGCTATTCTTTTGAAATAACATTTCCGGCTGATTTTCTTCTTTTAAAAAAGTGTTTTTTCGACCAAAATTACTTTGGGAGTAACTGAACGAACTACTGAAAAAGCAAATGAATAATAGGAATGTCCACTTCATAGGGATAAAGGTAGAAAATAATAATTGTACGAAACCAAAGAAGGACATCAATTGACGTCCTTCTTTTTAGTTTACCTATAAAAATTATTTTTCAAAAGACTTATTTAAGCAAATATTCCAGCTAAAATAACCGCAATAATCGGAAGTACTGTTCCGGCAATCACATACCATTTTCCTCGGCCAGAAATACCGTATTTTCCTTTTACGATAAACATTCCTGTCAGCGTAATGAAAATCAGCATGACCGCAAAAATATCCGATACCCATTTCCAGCCTTTGATACCATTTCTATGAATTAGATTCGTTTCATATATAAATGGACGACGGGAAATTTTCTCATATTTACCTGTTCCATCGGTGAAATTTAAATGTAACGTAGCGTTATCATAATAAATTTTCACTTGGTCTTTGGTTGGATAATCGTACACTTTGAAATGATCTTCATCCACCAATAAACTGTATTTCATCATTTGTTTTTCTGACAACGTTTCTCGAGTGAGACCTTTATCAATTTTTATTTCCTTTTTCTTGATAATAAAATCTGCATTCCATTCATTGATGTGATTAAGAGCGATTCCCGAAATGGAATAAATGATAATCAATGCAGAAAAGAAAAAGCCAAAATCACGGTGAGTTTCAAGGTTGAACCGACGAAACTTCGCTGAGAATTTCTTTGCCATTTTATTTTTTTGCTAAAGTATTTTTCTTAATTTTTTGTGCGTATTCTTTTGAAATATCTAAAATCCATTCTTCGATATTAGGGTCTTGTAAAATAGCATCTGGCTTGTAAATAACTGTTTCTTTGTTGTTTTTTACTTTCTTAATACCGTCAGTGATAATCTGATTTTGGAAGTTTTCGTCCACTGCAACCAATACTGGAATTACTAATGCCGTTTTCTTTTTCTCTAACACTTTATTAATGGCTTTTGTTGTCTCATTTGGATCGTAATGTACGATGTGTCCACACCATCCATAACTGTATTCAGAAATGCCAATTTCCGTAGTCGTATATTTTGCAATTTCAGCAAATAATTGTCCCCATTCTTTGTCATACGTAACGTCTCCGTAACCGATTAAAACAATTCCTTCATTTGCCGCATCTTTAGATAATGCTTTCGCTCTTCTCAAAATGTTCTTTTGAAGAATATTGGTAAAGTCTAATAACGGTGTAATATACGTTTTTGCTTTTGGTGTATAACGTTCGATTTTCTCCATTCGTAATTCTTCTACCGATTCTGGATTTGATTTTTGACCAATAATCGTTGGAATATCTTCAAATGGATGTGGACTTACCGTTAAGAATATCGGAATGATGATAACGTCCGTGTAACCTTCTTTGTCAAATTCTTTCATGCGAGAGGCAATAGAAGGCTCTGTGTATTCCATGTGAGCTGTTTTAACGCCCTTGATAGAACCGTCCGCTAATATTTGGTCACGTACGTTGTCTTCTAATTGAAAAAGTGCTTTACGCCATGTCTCAGATCGAGAACCATGATTCACTAGTAAAACACCAATTTTTTGTTCTACTGATGCAGTAGTTTCATCGTTATTGTCTGCTGCTTGATTACAAGAAGCAAGTCCGAACACCAATGAAGTGACCATAGATAAAAGGCCAAATAATCTTAATTTTTTTGCGAGTGTATTCATTTTTGAATTGTTAATTTGATATATTAATTTAGACTAATTCTAAACAGCGAAATTAGTCTTTGTAAGCAATATGAAGCAATACCACTAAAAGGGTATTTGTGCTATTCACTACCTTTAGGTCTTTAAAAGCGATGTTTTATTTACTTTCCGAGTGGAACGTATTTTTCATTGAAACTCGGTCCTTCCGCAGCCCTTCCGAATGTCTGGAACGGGCTCTCCAAAGGGGGAATATAATCTCACTTCGAGATTCATTTTTCAATGAAGAATAAGTTTCCTCCTTAGGAGGTGGATTAAGGGGGAGGATAAAATACTCGAAATGGATGAAAGGAGCTAAATAAAAAAAGCTAAGTAGGATATAAACCGTACTTAGCTTCATAAAAACATTAAAACTTTTACCTTACTAAATCATTCCTTTAAACGCTTTCAATGCTTCTTCCATTCCAGCAGGATTTTTTCCTCCAGCGGTTGCGAAGAACGGTTGTCCGCCGCCTCCACCTTGAATGAACTTAGCGATTTCACGGATAATAGTTCCTGCATTTAGGTCTTTCTCACTAACAAGAGTTTCATCGATAATTATAGAAAGAGAACATTTATCACCTTCTATTCCGCCAATCAAACCTACGAAATTGGATGTTTCACCTTTCAATGCGTATAAAATATCTTTAATGCTATTCGTATCTAGGTCTAATTTTTCGATTAACAATTGAACACCGTTCGTTGAAATGATTTTACTTTTCAACTCGTTTTTGATACTCATTGCTTTTTCTTTCTGCAGTTTTTCAACTTCTTTCAGTAAGTCATGATTTTTAACGAGAACATCTTCGATACTTTTCTTTAGATCTTTTGGATTCTTGAAAATCAGCGCAATTTCATCTAGAAGCGCTGCTTTGTCGTTCAATTCTTTTTCTGCCGTACTATTTGTAATCGCTTCCACACGACGAATTCCAGCTGCAACAGCGGTTTCCAATTTGAATTTGAAAGTGCGAATGTCGCTAGTGTTAGCAACGTGTGTTCCTCCACATAGTTCGACTGAATCACCAAATTGAATGACACGTACTTTGTCGCCGTATTTCTCACCAAACAATGCCATAGCACCCATTTCTATAGCCGTATCCATGGTTGTATATCGGATTTCGTTTAATGGAACGGCTTTGCGAATTTCAGCATTTACCAATTCCTCTACTTTTTCCAGTTCTTCTGCGGTTACTTTGCTGAAATGGGAGAAGTCAAAACGAAGATAATTTTCATTCACTAAAGAACCTTTTTGTTCTACGTGTGTTCCTAAAACGGTTCTTAACGCATAATGTAACAAGTGTGTAGCAGTATGATTACTCGTCGTTAATTGGCGTTTTGTTTCGTCCACAACTGCTTTAAATGTTGCCGTTGGATCTTTTGGTAATTTCTCTGTAAAGTGAACAATCAATCCATTTTCCTTCTTTGTATCTAAAATGTAAATCTTTTCACCGTTTGCTTCAATATATCCTTTGTCACCGACTTGCCCACCGCTTTCTGCATAAAAAGGCGTCGTTGTCAAAACTAGTTGATATAACGTTTTTTGCTTTTGAGTGACTTTTCGGTAGCGAATGATTTTCGTCTCAGCACTTAAATGATCATAACCGATAAACTCAGGCGTTTCATTGGATAAGATAGTCACCCAATCATCTGTTTCGATAGTCGTTGCAGCACGTGAACGTGTTTTTTGTTTCTCTAATTCAACTTCAAATCCTTTTTCATCCAAGGTTAAATTATTCTCTCGTGCGATTAATGAGGTTAAATCGACTGGAAAACCATAGGTATCGTACAATTCAAAAGCAGCTGCTCCATTTAATTCCGTTTGACCCGCTTTTTTCGTCGTTTCAATTAATCCCGCAATTCTGCCAATACCTTGTTCTAAGGTTCTGAAGAAACTTTGTTCTTCTTCGAAAATTACTTTACGAATAATCTCTTTTTGAGTCAATAATTCCTTATAAGTATCGCCCATAGCTTCTCCTAAAACAACGGATAAGCCAGAAAGGAACGATTCTTTTAAGTTGAGAGTTGAATAACCATAACGCACTGCACGTCTCAAAATTCGACGAATCACATATCCTGCACCCGTATTGGAAGGAAGTTGTCCATCTGCAATCGAGAAAGCAATCGCACGAACGTGATCCGCAATTACACGCAAAGCAATGTCCACCTCTTCCGTTTCTCCATATTTAAAACCAGAAATACCTTCGATATGTTGAATTAATTTCTGAAATAAATCGGTGTCGTAATTGGACATTTTGCCTTGTAAAACCATCGCTAAACGCTCTAATCCCATTCCTGTATCGACGTGCGTTTCGGGTAATTTCTCTAAAGAACCGTTTGCTTTTCTATTGAATTGCATAAAAACGTTGTTCCAAATTTCAATCACTTGAGGATGGTCCATGTTCACCAACGAACGTCCTGAAATTTCCTGACGATCGTTGATTGGTCGAATGTCCACATGTATTTCTGTACATGGTCCACACGGTCCAGTATCGCCCATTTCCCAGAAATTATCTTTTTTATTCGCTAAAATAATACGGTCTTCGGAAATGAATTTTTTCCAAATATCAAATGATTCTAAGTCAGCAGGAACGCCGTCTTTCTCATCGCCTTCGAAAACCGTTACATATAATTGCTCTTTTGGAATTTTATATACTTCCGTCAATAATTCCCACGCCCATCCGATGGCTTCTTTCTTGAAATAATCACCGAAAGACCAGTTGCCTAGCATTTCAAACATCGTGTGATGGTACGTGTCAACGCCTACTTCTTCTAAGTCATTGTGTTTCCCAGAAACGCGTAAACATTTTTGAGAATCGGCAATTCTTCGATTTTTTGGAATTTCATTTCCCAAAAAGTAATCCTTAAATTGATTCATTCCCGCATTTGTAAACATCAAAGTGGGGTCATTTTTAATAACCATCGGTGCCGATGGAACGATTACGTGTCCTTTTTGTTCAAAAAAGTCGAAAAATTGTTGACGTATTTCTTGAAGTGTCATTGTATGAAGTATTTATTGAGTGGCAAATTTAATGAAACTCTGAATGAAAGTGCATAGAAGTAGGATTTCTTTTTCGTCAATGAAGTTGAAAAAAGAATCGAATGAAGTTTTGCTCTATAAAGAAATAGGATTTTCCATTCCCATTTCTTAAATTTGTTAGTAACGTTTAACGCTCTTCTCATGCAATTATCAATCACAGGTGCGAACTATATTGGACAAAAAAACTCCCAATCAGGTTCAACAACATTTAAGACTTTTTCATGTCGTTCCCAAAAAGAAAATGACGCCGTTTTTCATTCGATATCGGAAGATGAGTTGGAAGAAGTTTTACAAAAAGCAGCAGATTGCTCACAAGCGTATGCGCTTTCATCCATTGAACGAAGAAGACAGTTTTTACATGAAATCATTCATTTATTGGAAGAACATCGTACGACTTTAGTCCATCAGTTTTGCGAAGAATCTTCACTTTTAGTAGATCGAGCAGATGTGGAGTTAACGCGTACTCAAAAGCAAATCAAAACATACATTGATGTCATCTCGAGAGAAAATTGGGAAGTTGTATCCAATGAAGTTGTGAATGGTGTTTCGTTTGAAAAGAAACATTTCCCGCTTGGAGCTGTAGTGGTGTTTGGTGCGAGTAATTTCCCTTTTGCCTATTCGACGATTGGTGGTGATGTTGCTTCTGCATTAGCGGCTGGAAATCCGGTTATTTACAAAGCAAATCCTTTTCATGCTGGCGTGAGTGAAATGGTGACACAAATTATTTTGAAAGCGGCCAAAAGAGCTTTTCTGCCAGATGGCGTTTTTTCTTTGGTGCAAGGTGGCGACTATTGGATAGGCGAAAAACTCTTAAAAGATGAACGTGTGAAAGCCGTTGGTTTTACAGGAAGTGTTAGAGGCGGAGTAGCTTTATTGAACTATGCGAAAGAACGCACCATACCAATTCCTGTTTTTTGTGAAATGGGTAGTTTAAATCCGACTTTCATTTTTAAAGATGCATTAGATTCACGAATGGATGAAATGGTCGAGAAATTAGCGTTTGCCATTAAAAACGATGCGGGACAATTTTGCACGAAGCCAGGTTTAATTTTTGTTGAAGGTGAAAAAGCGAAGACTTTTATTGCAAAAGTGCAAGCTGAATTTGAAACTGCTGCTGCTATTCCTATGCTTCATCCATCTATTTATGAGGCGTATATGCGCTTATCAGCGACTTTTGAAAAGTATACGATTATTCAGAATCCACAAGAAGCACTAAAATACAGTGCTAAACCAACACTAGCAGTGCTTTCTTTTGAAGAATTTCTAGCTTCGAAAGAAGCGAAGGAAGAAGTTTTCGGTCCCTTTTCAGTGATTGTCACTTGTTCTGATACCAACGAAATGAAACAAGGTGCATCCATAATTGGTGGGCATTTGACGGCTAGCTTTTGGACGGAGGAAACACTTTCGGAAGAATGGTTGTATTGGGCAGGAAAAAGTGTGGGTAGAATTATACGAAACGGTGTTCCAACTGGTGTGGAAGTTATTGATTCCATGCATCATGGTGGAAATTTTCCTGCTACTTCTGATAGTCGCTTTACAGCGGTAGGAAAAGATGCTATTTACCGATTTTTACAACCAGTTACATTACAAGGGTTTTGAATTAACCTTACTGTGTTTGGTTTATAACCGCCAAGGACGCTATGTTTTACGCAAAGGACGCTGAGAGATTTCGATTTTTCTTTGCGTTCTTAGCGCCTTCTTCGCGTTCTTGGCGGTTATTTTACAACCCATTTACTACTCGTTTTATCCCGTTCTTCAATAAAGAAACATTGAAATTCATCAAGAGACCTAGTTTATAATTGCCCAATTTCAAATACGTTAAAGTCTGAGCTAAATGTACATCATTCAATACTTCCACACTTTTTAATTCAACCACTACCTTATTTTCTACTAGTAAGTCAATCCGATAACCACATTCCAACTGCACTTCTTCAAATACCAACGGCATTGGTTTTTCTTTCACTACATGCAATCCTTCCTTATTTAATTTGTAAAACAGACATTCTTTATAAGCACTTTCTAATAAACCCGGACCAAGTGACTTATGTACTTCTAAAGCACATCCTAATATTCTATTTGCTATTTCATTTTCGGTCATATTATTTAATTTAATCGTAATGACGCTATGTTTTACGCCAAGGTCGCAAAGTGATTTCGTTGTTTCTTTGCGTTTCATAGCACCTTCTTCGCGTTCTCGGCGGTTTCTATTCCTTGCTTATTTTATCATTATATCTTAAAAGTATGAAATGTTTTTAAATAAAAAAGAGGCTATCCAGTAAACTGAACAACCTCTTTGAACTTTAGAGAATGCGATTTCGACTTTATTCTACTACTTTAACTTTTCCCGTCATTACGACGTGAATACTGCAGAAATAATCAAAACTATCATCGGCAATTTTACTCCAAGAATCATCCATATTTAATGTTGGAGATGCCCATTTTTCACCTTTTTCTGTTACATCATGAGCAACTATATCTTTGTTGATAAAGATGATAGTGTCTCCTTTGTGAGCGGTAAGTTCGGCTGGTGTAAATGTCATTTGTTCGATAACAACAGTGTCTGTCTTTGGAATATAAGTTGCTTCACTATTGTCTGTCGTACTATTTGACTGACAACTTCCTAAGAACAATCCTACAAACGTGAGGACAACCAAACTCGCTATGTTATATTTTACAAACATAATCCGAATTATTTAAAGTTTTTTTGAACCATTTTAGCGTGCTCCAAATGTACTCTTAAACTAGGAAGGACTTTTTCAAGTAACGCTTTCAATTCTGCATTTTGAGCTTGTGGAATCAAGATGGTCTCAACCGCAGCAATAACTGCTTCGTGATATGCCACTTCATTATCAATGTATGCTTTGTCAAATGCTTTTCCAGATTTGCTGTTTAACATTGCAGCTGTTTTCTTTGCACCATCCAATAAAGATTGTGTAACAGCATTTGTTTTAGGCGTAACGTTTAATTTAGTCACTAATTTCACCGCCATATCAATGACTGCTTTGTGGTCATTTTGCATTGTTGTTGCAAAACGTATTACTTCTTTATCAGTCGATTTCTTTTGTGCAATTGTAGCGTAGTCAATATCGATTTGATTGGCAGTAACAGCAACAGAAGCTATTTCAGGGTCTGTTAATTTTGGGGCGTCTTGTGCATTTGAAATAGATGCAAACAATAGGGAGAATGAAAGAATTCCTCCTGCAGACAATACGAAACTTTTTAACTTTTTCATTTTTTGTATTTTTTATGTTGTTAATAATGGAGGTAAATTTTACTCGTTTTAAGTATGGATGGAGTAATGAATTTATCTCGTACAACATAATAGAGTCGACCAAAATTGATCGGTTACAAAAAAGAGGGATTTATTTTTAAAAAAAAATATAGATGTGCTATTTGGTTACTTTTTCCGCCAAACTTCAAGTATTCCTTTTGGTTTAATTAAGTGATTGATTTTTGAGTAAGGAATAAATACAGGTAATTTAGACATGACATCTGGATTTAATTCATAGCGATTGAATAAAAATAACAATCCAGTAGGCGTAATGGTGAAATTTCGATTGAGTTCAAATTTAGTGGTTTCGAAATCCCAATCCTCAGGATCATACGCTTGAAGGAATATTTCTTGCCCGATTTGATTTAACGCAACCGTATAATTCGGAACTAGCAATTCATCCAGTGAAATAAGGTTTCCAGTTTGGAGATTGAAGTTGTAGTAAAATTCGTCATCGTCAGCATCTTGTACATAATAGCGATAATAGTGCTGATGAACTGCGATACTCAAAATAGTAGGATCATTTGCTAGTAAAGCGGTGCTAATTTCACGTTCATATCCTTCTTCTTGACCTGCTTTAGGTGTATTAATTGAATTCATTAATTGGTCAATACTAGAGAAGTGAAGTGCTCCAAAATCTACGTTACAAATTGCTTTAACAATGGTTTGATTGATTTTTTCTGTAATGTCAGGTGATGAAGTGGCTACCTGAAAATAATTTAAAGTTATCGAAGTACACCTCTCTTTTTGGTTAGATTTCACATTGGAACAGTTTTCTTTTTTCCTGTTCACGATAGAAAGTGAGATAGGATTGTCCGTTGCCTCTTTTAGACTGAAAGCAGCAGATTTATCCGTTAACAAATCTTTCCATGTTCCAGAAATAGTAACTCCTTCCGTTAATTTGCCTTTAAATTCTACTGCTGGTTGGTTATACCGATTGACATGTTCTAATTTAAACGTTCCATCTTCATTTATTTCCCCTTCAAGTAATAATGGAATCCCGTCTTTAAGAGTAGTATAACTTCCAGAAAGAGAAGAACTGTCTTTTAGTAAATACATTACGATAGACGTGTTTCCAATTTTACCGGTTAACTTTTTATAGGTGAAATCGAAGATCGAAGGTGCTTCCTGTTCTATATTTTCTTGATCTGTTGTTACTTGCTCCGAATCTACTTGTATTGATTCATGTTGTTCTGTTTTTTGAGAGCAAGAAAAGAAAGACAAGGAAATGAATAGGCTAAAAATAGAGAGTAGAAAATTTGTTTTAAATGTCATGGAGGATTTCATTTAATTGATTTATTTTTTTCGCCATGGCTCTAACAGTCCATTCGGCTTCAACAGATGGTTGATTTTGGAATAAGGAATAAATACAGATGGAACCCCCATCACATAAGGACCGATTTCATAACGATTGAAATCAAAAAGTAATCCACCTGGAGTAATCGTGAAATTCCGATTTAATTCAAATTCTCCCACCTCGAAATTCCAATTGTCTGAACCATATTCTTTAATAAAGTAGGCTTCAGCAATTTTATTAAGCTCCGAATCAAAATTTGGAACGAGTAATTCATCTAAAGAAATTAGCTCACCTGTCTGTAAGTTAAAATTGTAGTAATACCCTTCGCCATTGGGATGTGCCGCGTAAAAAGCATAATAATGGTGTCCAATTGATAGGCATAAAATACCATTGATATTCATCAAGAAACTGGAGGAAATTGTACGGTCATATCCACCATCAACATCATTTAAATTAACAGAATTCATCAAATCATCAATTGTAGTATATTTTTCACTGCCAAAATCTAATTCGAAAATAGCTTTAAGAATAGTCTGATTTATTTTTTTAGTGACAATAGGTGATGGAGTACTCACTTGAATTAATTTTAAATCAAGCGTAGTACATCTTTCTTCTTCCTCTATATCATCCTCCTCATTTATTTCCTTTTCTTCAACTACGGAATCACAATTCTCACTCATGCTATAATTGAACGAAATAGAAAGGGAGTTATCGGATGATTTTTCAAGTTTAAATGGAAGTGACTTATCTGTTTTATAATTTATCCAATCACCAGTAAAAACCATTCCTTTTGATAGTTGTCCACTAAAAGTACCAGTTGTTTCACCTTTTTCATTTCTTTCCGTGATGCTAAATACGCCTTTATCATCGATTTCACCATTTAAATATAAAGGTAAACCGCTCTTTACATAATAATAACTGCCGTATAGTTCTGCTCCTTCTTTTAATAAATCCATTACGATAGGGTAATTGCTAATTGTTCCCGTGAGCTTTATATAGGTAAAGTCTTTTTCGTTGGTATTTTCTGTCTGAGAAAGTAATGAAGTAGATAAAAACATCATTAATAGCGGAATAATCATCAGAATAGGATTTGTTTTAAGTATCATAATTGAAAATTAAAATTATAGAAATAGTTTATGCCTCAAACTTAATCAATAAAGTTATAAAATTGTTAAAGTGGCGTAAAATAATTTTCTAAGGAAATCACTAATAAGTGTCGATGAAAACGACATATTGGAGAAGACGCTCAATAGGTATTGAATGAAGAGGGATTAAATGCGGTATTTTTTAGTGAATGAATCCCAATCCCATAAAAAGTTCACCAAAACATTGTCCATTCGTTTTAAGAACAATGGATTAGGTGCTTGCATACGTTTGAAGTATTCGTCTTGAAAATCATTTAAATCATACTTGTGGAACAAAGCCTTAGACATTCCATAAAGCATATTTTTGGAAGGGTGATTCACACGATTGATAAGTTGAATGTAATGATGGATGACATCCGAAATCTTTTTAGTGTCCGTCTTATAAATGGTAGAAAGTTTTGAAAGAATATTCGACTTTATCTCTTCTGCTTCTTGTGTGTCAAAATGTTTTTCTAGATTTTTAAAATTCGCTGCTAAAACAATAAATTGAAAAGGTTCAGAATTCTCAATTTTAATTTCTGGAGAAACTATAAATGCAGGGTCGCTGTTAATCATCTCAGCTATTACTTCAAAACCATTTTCAGTGGTTTCGTAAATAACATTTATAAAAATATTTGCAAATTGACTTGCTGAAAGTCTTTTCTTTAATATAGTGCTTAACATACAATTACAATTACTGTTACAAAGATAGAGTATGTATGATTTTGTTATATTTACAATGTTTATAGGTTATCAACCAAGTTATTAACAAGATGAATAGATTTTTCAACATAACTATTTACTTAATTTTCACCATTATATCTATTATTGGTATATCTGTTTCATGTCAACACACAGAGGAGGAACAGAAGGAGCTTTTACCAAAAGCAAAAGAAATTGAAAGTCAAACGATTATCCCAAAAGAAATAAATGACACCGTTTTGGTAGAGTTGACGCTGGTAAACGGAGTTCATAAAGTCTATGCGAAAAAATCAGGGAAGATAATTAACTCAGAGTTGATTGATTTTAATTCTCGAAAAATTGACTCATCCACGTTGATTATGTCCATCGATAATCGTGAAGACTTTATTAAACTTAGAGACTTAAAGAAGACGATATTGGTAGACTTTGAAAATAGCAGTCCAGTTATAAAAGATCAATATTCCAAAGATTTTGAGATTTTCAGATCTGCCTTTAGATTAGATAATTTACTTCCCGAAATAAATAGTGAACGATTCTCTTCAGGCTTTATCACTTTCTTTAAAAGTCAAACTCTGTACACGAACTTATATATACAAGCCAAAGAGATAGAAGATGAAATGGTTGATTATTTTTATGTTAACGAATCGCCTATCTTTTTAGATAAGGTATATGTCAAGAAGGGTGACTTTGTGAAAAAAGGGAGTCTACTATACACGTATCTGACAGACAGTAAATTGATTTATCAAGGAAAGTTAACTATTTCTCCAGACGAAATACAAGCAATAATTGATGCTAAAACGGGAAAGGAAATAAAAGATTACACGATAAAGAATACGATGATTACTTTGACGGATAAATTAAAGGGTAGATATGCAAATAGTTTATTGGTAAAGGTTGTTGTAAGAAAAATAATGGTTTAACACATGAAAAAGATTGCGTTTATAACATCAGGAGGTGATGCACCAGGAATGAATTCGGCGATTCGATCCATTGTAAAATATTGTTTATTTAATAATATTCAACCTTTTGGTTTCTACGATGGCTTTCAGGGATTAATTGAAAATAAGCATAAACTGTTTGGGTATAAAGATGTGAACAATATCATTTTCACCGGAGGAACTATTCTAGGTACATCTAGGTCCAAAAAATTTGAAACACTGGAAGGAAGAAAAGAGGCCTTTGACAATCTTAAAGGAATAGATATCGATGGACTTATTGTTATTGGAGGAGATGGAACTTTTAAAGGAGCATCTATTTTTTCAACCGAATTCAACTTGCCTATTATAGGAATACCTGCCACTATTGATAACGATATTTTCGGAACAGATTATACAATCGGTTTTGATACAGCGCTTAATACTGTAGTGGAGAGTATAGATAAATTAAGAGATACAGCTAATAGTCATCATCGTATGTTCTTTGTTGAGGTGATGGGACGACATTCTGGTTTTATTGCACTGCACGCAGCTATGGCTTCAGGTGCTGAGATGGTTTTGATTCCTGAAAAGAAGATGGATTTCAAGGTGTTAGCCAAAGATTTAGCAGCAATGAATAAAGGAGAACGGGGTAGTATTTTTGTCGTAGCTGAAGGCGATGAGCTAGGAGGTGTTGATTCATTAGTCACCAGATTAGCACCTTATATGGATGATTTTGATGTTCGAACCACTGTTTTAGGACATATTCAAAGAGGAGGGAGGCCTACTGCGGCTGACCGAATATTAGGAGTAAGATTAGGGGCAGCGGCTGTTGATTGCTTTATGAATGGAAAGAGTAAGTTGATGGTAGGTATGCAAAACAATCATGTTGCGGAAGTAAATATAGAAGAAGCAATAACCAAAAAGCATTCTATATCAATGCGTGATGTAGAAATGTTGAAAAAATTACTCACATTATCCTATTGATTGTAAGATAGTTAAATAGAGATGTGTAAACGAAGGGGTTTTTATTTGAATAACTACTTGCATATAAGTAAAAAGGCAGTATCTTTGTCCCCGCTTAGCGTAGCAACAAGATGTAAACAACGAAAGTATAAAGAGATAAAATAGCATTTGTTAACGGATGTATAATTTTATAACAGGTGTTTGTTTATATCGAAAAGGAAGTAATATATTTGTAGTCTCAACACAAAAAAAATAAAATATTTTCAAAAAGTGTTGCGATAATAAAATAAGTTATTAATTTTGCCCTCCCCAACAACGGTTGTGGGAATTTAA
>JBEBRN010000028.1:0-35336 GCA_040394775.1 Taishania pollutisoli | reverse complement strand
AGTTATTCGATAGAAGAACACGAGACAACCCTGTTACATTCGAGACGCGTGTGTTGATCGAAGGTTGGAAAGAAGCATTTGCTTATTTGAAAAAAGGAGGGAAAGCGAAATTAGTGATTCCACCCAATTTAGGTTATGCAGACAAAAATTTAGACGATATTCCAAAGAATTCTGTACTCGTATTTGATGTGGAGATTTTAGACGTCGAATAAAGCTGATTATTTTGCTTTTTTATACGTAATCCGAGTTGTGTTGGTTACGCCAGCACTGTTCATATCGAGAATCATTCCATCGCCATCAATGGAAACAACAGTCGCTTCTGCAACATTAATGTTGGTGCTATTTGCATAAACAAGGCGTTTATTGTCAGCGTCGTAATTCCATTTTCCCTTAGAAGGAAGATCGCTTTCAGTACATTTTACATCTCCAGGAAAAAAATACCAGTCTCCCATATTTCGATACGATTCACTATCGTCTTTATCACATTCTTCTGTAATGTCTATCCATGTATTGTCTGCATTTAGTTGCTCTTTTTTAAGGACTTGCCATTCCCCAAAAAATTGCTTTTTTGAATTCATTTTATCACAAGAGAAGAGTGCTATTGCAAAAAATAAAAAAACTATCTTTTTCATAATCGGTTGCTTTCGATCGGTGAACGAACAAACATTCATAAATCTGTTGTATTTTTGTCGAATATAATTAGAAAAAGTGATTCAAGCAGAAATAATTAACGGTTTTATACAACTAGGGGAGATTATGCACTCAGCATCCAATGAAGAAGCATATCAATCGAATTGGAAAATATCGGCACAAGAATATGAGCGTTTGTTGACCACTATCAATCGTCAATTTCATTTGAACGGCTGGTTTACGAAAGAATCGGTACAATTTAGCCTTCGTTCACATAGTGAAATGCTCCTTCAATCTGAATTAGAACAATTTGTTGCCAATTATTCATTTACGACAACACCTAAAAAAGTAGCCGTGATTATGGCGGGAAATTTACCGCTAGTGGGATTTCATGACTTTTTATGTGTATTGCTTTCAGGACATACGTTAATTGCCAAACTTTCATCGGATGATCAAACATTACTACCAGAACTTATCTCCATTTTAAACAAGATTGACGCTCGTTTTTCTGAACGGATCATGCTTTCCAACGGTTTAGTGAAAGATATGAATGCCGTTATTGCGACAGGAAGCGATAATTCCTTGAAATATTTTGAAGAATACTTTGGAAAAAAACCACATATTTTTAGAAGAAATCGAACATCCGTGGCGGTTTTGGATGGAACAGAAACAAAAGAAGAAATCGAAGAATTGGGCAAAGATGTTTTTTACTACTTTGGTTTAGGTTGCCGAAATGTATCTCATGTTTTATTACCAAAGGATTTTGATATTTCTCGTTTTTTCGAAGGTATTTTCTCCTATTCTGAGATTATCAATCACCACAAATACGTTAATAATTACGACTATAATCGAGCGGTGTATTTAATTAGCCAAATTCCGCTGTATGAAAATGGTTTTATTTTATTGAAAGAAACGACCGATTTACACTCGTCTTTGGCGATGCTACATTATCATTATTATTCAACCACATCGGAAATAGAAAGCTATTTGAACGAACATAAAGAGAATATACAAGTAGTAGTTGGAAAAAATTACACCCCGTTTGGAAAAGCACAGACACCTAAAATTGATGACTTTGCCGACAATGTCGATACGATGCAATTTTTGAGTGCTTTGTAAGTTTTTACGTTCATATATCCATAAAAAATCCGTACTTTCGTTGCGAATTTTGGTAGAAACATTAATAGTAAATTGATATGAAAAAAACCGCATTATATGATGTTCATGTTGCGCTAGGAGCAAAGATGGTTCCTTTCGCTGGATATGAAATGCCTGTTCAATACGAAGGTGTAAATGCAGAACACGAAGCTGTACGAAATGCAGTAGGAGTTTTTGATGTTTCGCACATGGGTGAATTTTTCTTGAAAGGAGAAAAAGCATTGGACTTGATACAAAGAGTTGGAACAAACGATGCAAGTAAAATTGAAATCGGTAAAGCACAATATACATGTATGCCTAATGGTAAAGGTGGAATCGTAGATGATTTAATCGTTTACCGAATGGCGGAACATGAGTATTTGTTGGTGGTGAATGCTTCTAATATTGAGAAAGATTGGAATTGGATTTCACAACACAATACAGAAGGTGTTGTAATGACCAATGAGTCAGATGACTATTCGTTGTTTGCCGTTCAAGGTCCTAAAACGATTGACGCCATTCAAGGTTTGACAGATATTGACTTAACAACCGTTAAACCCTTTTCTTTTGCCATTGGAACGTTCGCAGGATGTAATGATGTGATTATCTCAGGAACAGGATATACAGGAAGTGGAGGATATGAACTTTATTTTAAAAATGAACATGCTCAAACGATTTGGGACGCTCTTTTCGAAGCAGGAAAAAGCCAAGGTATTAAGCCAATTGGTTTAGCAGCGCGTGATACATTGCGTTTAGAGATGGGATTCTGTCTTTACGGAAATGACATTGATGACACAACTTCGCCAATCGAAGCAGGTTTAGGTTGGGTGACGAAATTCACAAAGGATTTTGTAGACGCTGATTTGTTGAAAAAACAAAAAGAAGAAGGAGTTTCCAGAAAATTAATAGCGTTTGAATTAGTAGATAGAGGAATTCCTCGTCATGAATACGATATTTTAGACGAAGGTGGTAAAGTAATTGGAGTAGTAACTTCAGGTACGATGTCTCCGAGTTTGAAGAAAGCAATTGGTCTTGGTTATGTTACAACGGATAAAGCAACAGTAGACGGTGAAATTTTCATTTCTATTAGAGACAAAGGCGTAAAAGCAAAAATCGTGAAATTACCTTTCTATAAGAATTAATCAGAACTTATATAAACTTAAAAAGCCGATAGAATATATTTCTATCGGCTTTTTTTATAATGTATTTAATAGTCATCTTTGAGAAGAAAAGTTCAAAGATAAGGCTTTCGAAGTTTTTTTAATAAGGAGCTTACATTAGTAAGTGACTGTTTAAAAAAACAAGAATAACGCAATATTTGGGCTTTTCTTACAAAGAGAATTATTTACATTCTTTTTTCAAAGTAGTCGTAAACGCGATAGACACATCAGGCCATAATTTAGAAACCTTGTCACCGTTTGCTACATCTGTATGTAATTCTTTACATTCTTTGTTTAACACTTCGATTCCTTTTTCTGCTTTCCAATCGTTGACATTGATTTCTGCATTAAAAGAGAAATTCGCATCTTCTAAGGTGTATTTTCCAACTACATCATTTGAAATACCATTCATTGTGATTGATAATGTTGCTTCACCTTTAGCAGCATCTAATTTCACTACTTTACCCGTAATTTCATTTGTATTGATGGTGCCAAAGAAGAGAGTACTTACTTTTTGGTCTCTTCCTGCGTCTTTAGTGTCAATACCTGAAATAGGAATTTCAAAACTTAAGCTTTTAATTACTTTAGCCGCATCTTCGCTAGCTTCTCCTCCCGTTACATTTAAGTCGTTAAATACACCACCAACAGCTGCTTTTCTTAAGAATTTATACGCTGAGAATTCTACTTTTGATGACGTATTATCATAGCTGTATGTACAGACTTCTGTTTTTACTTCATTCGCATCTGTTGTTGTGTTCTCACTTTTAGAACTACAACTTGTTATCGCCAACCCTAGTAGAGCCACGAATAGTAATCTTGAACTTTTTTTCATAACACTGAATTTATTTTCCATAAATGTAGGAAATGTTATTTCTTTTTGAAAGCGAATGAGCGAAAATTAACAAAAGGTAAAAGTAGAATACGTTGATTCTATTTGATGGAAGGCTATTTGATGTCCAAAAAAATACCCAATAAACAGATGCTTATTGGGTATTTATTATTTCGGTTTAATCCGCTCACATATTTGTATTAGTGAGAGCTAAAATCCCTTTATTCTTTAATAATACGGAAACTACTTTGTTGATTTCCATTAGAAATACGAATGATGTATATTCCACCATCGTAATCTGATAAACTCACATGAGAAGTATGAGTCGTTATTTCTTGGTGTGTTAAGGTACGACCAGTTAAATCCATCAACTCTAAATAACATTGACCGTCTTGGATATTTTCTAAGTCAACCGTTACGTTGTTACGAGTTGGATTTGGATAAATATTGACACCTGTAATTGCTGTATTTAGATCTAAACCTGCTGTTGTAATATTCGCACAAGTAGAAGTATCAGCACAACCATTTGCAGTTACGATAACCGCATAGTTACCATTATCTGGTGATGTGTAAAACTGTTTTGTTGCTCCAGCAATAGCTGAATATCCATTGTCACAGTCCACCCATTGGTATTGATTTCCAGATGAAACCGCTGCAATAGAAGTTTCACTTGTAATGATGGAAGCATCAGGAATGGTATTAATTGTTAAATTCAAAGTTGTAATTGAATCACAAATGTTAGGAGTAGTACTTCTTACAATATATTGTGCAGTCGTATTATTTGAAGTATAGGTAATGCCATCAATCCATGTAAAAGAACCACAAGCAGTTTGTGGCGCTACGAATGTTGCAACACAGTGATTTTCAGCAGCACCAACATCTCTTCTACTATCTAAAATAGCTCTATTCTGAGCGCTTGACATGTCACTTGGATTTCCGCCATTGATAGCAATACTTCCAGCACCCGGCATCATCGTTTTACTAAAACCACCGTTGTCAGCTAAAGGCATTAAGTTAAGACTAGCACTCGAAACATTGATAGAATCTAATAAAACGTCATAACCCGCAAGTGAATCACTAAAGATGTTATATCCATTAGAAACAATTTCTAAGGTATTTGAAGTGATAATGTTTACATCATTTGACCAAAGAATACTACTTTCCAATGTGACAACACTTGAATCATTTCCATTCGTTTCAAAATAAATGGATTGACCCTCATCATAAGCCTTATTTTCAGAAATAGTTGAATTTTTAATAGTTACTGCTGTTAATGATGTATCTGTGTAGACGTAGCTGTATAAGAATCCACCATAACCAGTTGCAGTATTTCCACTTATCGTAGAATTGGTAATGTTTATAATATTAGAAATAGTGTCATTATAGGCATAATTGTAATTATATATAGCTCCACCATTATAGGCTTTATTTCTACTTATAGTCGAGTTTTCAACTTCAATAATTGTTTCTATAAGTGGACTATTGTTGTAATTATACTGATAGACTAAAATTCCACCTCCATTACTAGAAGCAATGTTATCAGAGATACTTGAATTTATAGTACTTGAAAAACCGTAATTACTATATTCTAAATAGACACCTCCTCCTTCATAATTGGATTGATTTCCATCAATAAGAGTATTCAGTATACTTATTGAGTTCGTATCAGAATATGCATAAATACCACCACCAGAGCTATTAGCTTGATTTTTGCTGATGCTACTGTTAGAAATGTTCAACATAGAATTTCGATAGGAATATATGTGTAATGCACCACCTTCATCTGTAGCTATATTCTCATCAAGTGTTGAATTGTCGATAGTAAGTGTAGAAGTAGAAAAAGCAAGATAAATTGCCCCTCCTTCCTCAGAACTAAAATTATTATTAAAATGGGAATTCTGAATTACTATATTAGAAGTGTCTCCTCCAAAATAAATAGATCCACCATCAGAATAAGAAGTATTATTATTGAAAGAAGAATTACTAATTACTGATGAGGAAAAATTATTAGAATATATTGAAACGGCACCTCCATCATTATTGCTTTTATTATTTAAAAACTCTGAACCGTCGATGGTCATTGTTAAAAAGGATGCATACAATCCTAATCCACCACCATAATCTGATATGTTATTATTAATTTTTGTATTAGTAATAGCTAACAAAACAGTATCTCCTTCAATGTAGATGGCACCACCATCATAATCGGATTTACAATTTCTAAAAATACTATTGGAAATATAAATTGAATCTGAATAGTCTACATAAATAGCGCCACCCACTATTTGTTGGGCATATCCATTTATAAACACGAGTGAATCCATTACTACTTTGGAAACATAATCAAAGTAGAAAATATTAGTGACGTTGTTACCATTAATGAATAATGTATCTGTGCTATTGTATAAACCGATGAACGTAAGTGATTTATCTACTATAATAGTAGAGTCAAGTAAGATTGTTGCGCTTCCATTAGCAATTAAGTTTGGATGAAAGCGAATGGTGTCAGCGTTCTGAGCGCTATCCACTGCAGCTCTTAATGAGCCTACACCTGCATCATTTTTGTTGGACACAATGATTGTTCCAGCATTCACTAATCCTATAAAGAAAAGTGTTAGTAAAGAGAAAAGAGTTGTTTTCATTTTTAACTAAAAATTAAGTGTTATTAATAATCGGCAAATTTAAACTTATTATTGATACAACATTAAATAGTTTTTAATAAATTTTTAAATATTCAATACGAAAATAAAGATGGAGGATAAAATAACAGCTTTTACTTCTGTTGAGACAAAAAAGCGTGGAAGAAAAGTGGTTTTTGTAGCCTCACCAGGAATCGAACCTGGATCTAAAGTTTAGGAAACTTTTGTTCTATCCGTTGAACTATGAAGCCATATAATAAGCACAAAATTAGCTATTTTTTAGCACCTCCTCTTTTTAAAAGACTTCTTTTTTGAATTTAAGATAGTATTTTAGTGATTATTTTAAACAATTACATTTAAATGAGTATTCTTTTCTCCCCTTTAACGATAAAATCCACCACGTTTCGAAATAGAACCGCTGTTTCTCCCATGTGTATGTACAGCAGTCTAGATGGATTTGCTACTGATTTTCATTTAGTCCATTTAGGTAGTAGAGCTGTCGGTGGATTTGGATTAATTATAGCAGAAGCTACCGCTGTTTCGCCAGAAGGACGCATCACGTATGGTGATTTGGGTATTTGGAAAGATGAACATATTCTAAAACAAAAAGAAATCGTTGCATTTTGTCATTCTCAAGGTGCGAAAGTGGGAATTCAATTAGCACATGCTGGTCGAAAAGCGAGTCACGATTTACCCCAAAATGGCGCTGCTCAAATAGCCCCTAATTTACCCAACGGTTGGACAACAGTTTCTGCTTCTTCAATAGCATTTGATGAAGGTGAAATACCACCTGTCGAATTGGATGAGCTAGGGATACAGAAAGTAAAAGACGACTTTGTTTCAGCAACGCGAAGAGTAAAGGAAATTGGCTATGATGTATTGGAAATTCATGCGGCTCACGGTTATTTGTTTCATCAATTTTATTCACCATTGGGGAATAAACGAACCGACAAATACGGTGGCGATTTTGAAAATAGAATACGACTCCTTTTAGAAGTGACGCAATTGATTAAAGAAGAATGGGGAAATGATAAACCATTGTTTGTGCGTCTTTCAGCAACCGATTGGTTAGAAGATGGATGGGAAGTAAACGATACTGTTGAATTATCGAAGCGATTGAAAGACCTAGGCGTTGATCTAATAGATGTTTCTTCTGGCGGAAATGTACCAAAAGCCTCTATCTATACGTATGCAGGTTACCAAACTGATTTTGCAGCAACAGTTAGAAAGGAAACAGGAATATTAACGGGTGCTGTAGGTAAAATAGCGACAGAAACACTTTCAGAAGAAATCTTAAAGGATGACAAAGCCGATTTGATATTATATGGAAGAGAAGCACTCAGACAGCCTTATTTTCCACTTCAAGCCGCCGCGAATTTGAACGAGGATTTGGAATGGCCAATTCAGTATGAAAGAGCCAAGAAAAAATAAAGCAGAACCACTAATTTAACATTTGTAAATCAGTAAGTTCTGCTTCAATTATACTATAAATCAATAATCGTCTTCGTCATCTAAGAAAAAGCGATTGGCTTTTCCACTTTTCTTATAGGCTTGCATTTTTCCTTTTTTAGGTCCGTCATTTAAACTTGATGGAGCACCGCCTTTTTTACCAATTACTTTAGATTTCACACGATCCGTTTTACCACTTAATTCACTTGGGTTGAAATCACTCTTACTAGAATCATCCGAATTTCTAAAAGGAGTCGATGAATCCGCTTCAGGTCTACTTGGACGGTTGTCGGAATAAGGTCTGCGTTCAGTATTATCTGGGCGATTGCCAGGTGGACGACTACCTCTGTCTTCGGCAATTTTCACTGAAATACTACGGTCTTTTAAATTGTAGCCATCTAAATCATCGATGATTTTTTGCGCATCATCTCCGTCAATTTCAATAAAAGCAAATCCTTTGGATCTGCCAGTTTCTCTATCCATTACGACAGATACTTTTTTCACAAAACCATATGGCTTAAACAAAGTAGTTAGATCTTCTTGGGTAACCCCGTAGTCTAATCTTGAAACAAATAAATTTATCATAGAGCCTCTAAAATTCTGACGATTACATTTTTTTATGTCAGATTATGGTTCGAAAATAATACTTTTTTGAATTTGTCAAGCAAACTGATGAAAAAAAGTTTATATAGAAATAGGATTTTAGTATCTTCGTTCGTTCAAAACGTAAATATGAGCGCACTTTTAGTAGCAAGTTTATTAATAGGATATTTTGGAATATTAATTTTAATTTCCATCTTAACATCAAAAAATGCCACATCGGAAACATTTTTCACGGGTAATCGCTCGAGTAAATGGTATCTCGTTGCATTTGGAATGATTGGCACTTCACTTTCGGGAGTGACCTTTATTTCTGTACCCGGAAAAGTGTACATGGACGGAATGGCGTATTTTCAAGTTGTGCTCGGATATATTTTAGGCTATATCGTGATTGCACAAGTGTTGATGCCACTGTATTACCGCATGAATTTGACCTCAATTTATGAATTTCTCCTCGATCGATTTGGTATTGTCTCCTATAAAACGGGTGCTAGTTTCTTTATTTTGTCTCGAACACTTGGTTCTGCCATGCGTTTGTACTTGGCAACGTTTGTTTTACAGAAATTCCTCTTTGACGGTTTAGGCGTTCCTTATATTGTAACAGCTGTTATTACGGTCTTATTGATTTGGGTGTACACATTTAAAGGCGGAATCAAAACAATTATTTATACCGATACTTTCCAAACAGTTTTCTTAGTCGGAGCGGTTATTCTAAGTGTTTTTATCATTTCGAATTCATTGGACTTTAATATTTTTGAATTATACGATAACATTCAAGCTAAAAATAGTCAGTTAGGAACTTCGATGACCAAGATTTTCTATTTTGATGATTACAATTCACCGATTTATTTCCCTAAGTACTTCTTTGGAGGAATGTTTATCGCAATTGCAATGACAGGTTTAGATCAAGATATGATGCAGAAAAATTTGTCGTGTAAAAATATTGGCGATGCGAAGAAAAATATGTATTCGTTTACGGTCATCATGGTGGTAGTCAACTTTTTCTTCTTGCTTTTAGGTGGAGCTTTGTATTTATATAGTGACACGATGGGCATTTCTTTACCGACCAACGCTATTGGACATTTGGTGACTGACGATGTGTATCCAACTTTAGCATTTGAACATTTAGGATTAGCTGTTGGAATCTTATTCTTGTTAGGAATATTAGCTTCTTCGTATGCTTCTTCCGATAGTGCTTTGACGGCTTTAACGACTGCTTTTTGTATTGACTTTTTGAACTTCCATAAACGAGAAGAGAAAGAGAAAAAACGGTTGAAATTTATGGTTCATATTGGGTTTTCATTGGTGTTTTTACTGATTGCATTAGCCACAAAATGGTACATGGATAGCGGCGGTAACGATTTGATTGACGTTATTCTAAAAGTTGCTTCTTATACTTATGGACCGTTGTTAGGCTTATTCTTCTTTGGTATTTTAACGAAGCGCAAAGTGAAAGAAATTTTGGTGCCATTCATTTGTATTTTAGCGCCGATAATCTGTTTTATTATTTCTGCTAATTCCATCGAATGGTTGAATGGTTACTCTTTTAGTTATGAAATATTGATTTTAAACGGACTGATAACGTTTGGTTTGTTATTTTTAACCTCTAAGAAAACGGCACAAATTTAAAATACCATGAACTATATTCTTTCTGACAACGGATTACATTTGCGTTTTGCTCCTTTTACCTTGACGCGTCCTTTGGGAACTATCCGTATGGGAATTATGACCAACGAAGAGCGTATTCAATTATTTGATAAGCAAGCGAATGTCTTTTTTGATACAGAAGAATATCTAACCACGAAATTTCCAACTGGAAAAGGAATGACGGATGCCGTTACGATTAATGCACAAGTCATTTTAACGGCTTCTCTGATGGAAAAAATCCAATCACTGAAGGTTGGCGAGCGATTACAGAAAGAAGATCTGTGGATTGCGCAAAGAGGTGAAGAAGCAACATCACACCGAATGGTAGAAGAAGAGTTTGTCTTTTTGGAAGAACGTTGGGATATTTACCAACAGAATGATGTGGTATTAAAAGCTGATTTTGAATGGATAACTAAAGGTAGAACCACCCAACAAATTAGTGCGACGAATACCGTTATTGGGAATGTGAATCAAATTTTCTTGGAAAAAGGGGCTCAAATGGAAGCCTGTATCTTAAATACGACGTCAGGACCGATTTATTTGGCGAAAGAAGCAGAAATCATGGAAGGTTCAGTCGTTCGCGGAGGTTTAGCTTTAGGAGAAAGCGCCGCCTTGAAATTAGCGACAAAAGTTTATGGCGCAACGACTTTAGGACCACATTGCAAAGTAGGAGGTGAAGTGAACAATGTTGTTTTTCAAGCTTATTCCAACAAAGGACACGATGGATTTTTAGGCAATTCAGTGATAGGCGAGTGGTGTAATTTAGGCGCAGATACCAATTCATCCAACTTGAAAAATAATTATTCGCCCGTTGCGACCTATTCTTATGAAAACCAAACCATTGAAACGACCAATATACAGTTCATGGGAATCATGATGGGCGATCACAGTAAATGCGGGATAAATACCATGTTCAACACGGCGACTGTTTGTGGTGTTTCGTGTAATGTTTACGGAGGCGATTTTCCACCGAAGTTCATTCCTTCTTTTTCTTGGGGAGGTGCAAATGGCTTTGAACGATTTGACTTGCAAAAAGCCATTCAAGTAGCACAAGCGATGATGTCACGTCGTCATATTGACTTTACAGCAGGCGATCAAGTTATCTTTGAAAAACTATTTGGAGAAGCTTAAGTTGATATTATCGCAGTGAAATATTTATTTACTTTTGAATAACTCATTCTCAACGACGGGGTTTTTATCCTCAAAACTTCGGCACTAACCGCTTCTCGTTTTTACGTCTTCAAAAGCAGTGCTTTTTCTCTTTTTGACAGACAAAAAGTAAAAGAAAGATAAGAATTGAAATTTTAAACTACAATGTAGAATATCAGTCAGCACTAGAAATTGAATATTTTTTTTAGCAGACATTTCTTACTCGTCATCTCCTCCATAGAGGAAACAAATAAACGCATCTTTGTCTAACGCACCAAAATAGTTCGTGATATCGATGTTTTCCAGCTTCTTTTGAATGGATGATTTCTCGTAAGGAATGCCTCTTAATAGTTCGCTTAATTGCTCTACAGATTCTTTTCCAAAGAAATCGCCGTAAATATTGATACTTTTAATTAATCCTTTTTCAACATAAATCCGTGCATCCAATTCTCCTATGTTAAAACGTTTTGTTTTTTGGATATTAAAGGATGGTTCACGACCATAATTCCACGCCCAAGTATCGTATTTTTCTGCTTTCAGTTGATGAACGCCTTCCCATTCTTCAGGAGTTAAATGATAGGTTTTGAAATTGGAATCACCTTCAAATAAGCCATTTAACAACATCGATTTAAAGTCTTCCATCGCTAATTGTTTCTCTAAAAAGTCATTAATATTTGCGACTCTACTGCGGACGGATTTATGTCCTTTCGACTCGATTTTACTCATCTTCACATGCAATGCTTTCACTACTTCTTCTAGATTCGCATCGAGTAAAAGTGTGCCATGACTAATCATTCTTTTTCCTGTGGAAAACTGTGCCGTTCCCGAAATTTTCTTTTCGTCAATTTGAATATCGTTTCGACCTTTCAATTCTGCAGCTAAACCTAAATCGTTCAATACTTTAATAACGGGCTCGGTGAATTGCTTGAAATTATGCAGTTTTTTAATATCGTGATTGGTGATAAAACTAAAATTTAAATTTCCAAAATCGTGATATACAGCACCGCCACCACTCACTCTTCGCACGACATGAATGGCGTTATTTTCGATGTATTCATGATTGACTTCTTCGACCGTAATTTGATTTTTCCCAATAATGATAGAAGGTTCGTTGATGTAAAATAAGAGATAATCGTTTTCTGAACTGAAGTTACGAACGATGTATTCTTCTAACGCTAAATTGAGGTGAGGATTTGTATTTCCCTCATTATCAATGAAAATCATGTGTATGTATTTTTGTGACCTAAAATTACCCTTTTTTAATGAAAGACAGCTATTTAAAGATGTTTTTATCTTAAATTAAATAATTGACTAGCACATATCATGAGCAGTAGTTTCGAAAACAGCTCCAGGTTGAAGATGAGAGATATATTTTGGGTCGGTGACTACTAAATTATACTGTGTAGTAGGAGCGAACTTCATCAGTGCTTCTATGGTCGAAGAAATATTTTCTTCCCTTTCAATTTTCATCCTTAATTCGTCTTGTTCTTCATAAGTATGTATATCATTCTTTTTCTCCTGAACGCGATAAAAAAAAATAAATTTAGCAGCGTTGTCTTTTAACCAAAGATCATCTGACGGATCGCCACCCAGAAGTTGGATTTCCTTTACGATTTCACTTTCCGAAGTTGCTGGAGTTAGAAGTACCATGAACATCCCAGCCATCGAGTTAAAGCCGTTTGCGAAGAAGTCGCCATTGCCGGTTTCATAGGTATTGAAGTTGACCATGTCATAAAATGATTCGTTGATTTTAATGATAGCGTTAGCGCTTGACATAGGATTGGAATTTAAGTTGTTGAATGCTAATTTATTTTCTTTTACGACTTTTATAATTCCAACGATTAACTGGATTGATAAACTAACACTCAAAAGAAAAGAAAATAAGAGATTGTCTGTAGATTGCTTTTCTAATTTTTATGTAAATTTTTCCTTCTTTGTCAGATTTTATATTTAGAATATAGGTTTGTTCTATAACGTTTGGTGGTATGAAACGTTGGAGATTGTGGGCTGTTATCCTGTCCAGTTGCGCAGAACTTGACGTGCGGAAAAATACTCGAATAAGCACTTAAATCCCAGTGTTTTAGTGTAATTATATTCAGTTATTAACTTTTCAGAAAAGGCATTAGAAATTTGGTGCTTTTCGCCAATTACAATCAGGTTCTTCATGCACAAAATTAACGGTACCTTTTTTTAAGTCATCTTTTATATAGATAGGGCAACCTACTATGGTGCAAATTTTCTTTATGTAAGCATCGTAATTAGAATAAAGGTTATCATCAGGCCAAAAACCCCATAACAGACCTTCATCTACTTTTATTATTGATATGGCACCAGTTACTTTATGATCGCGAAAAAAATTACCTTCATTATCAAGATTACCTGTAGGTGACTCTAATAATGCAAAGAACAATAAAAGATGATCCTCAGCTTGCATTAATCGGCTATAACCATTTCCAAAACCAGCTAATGGACTTACAGCCAAAAAATCAGAATACAACTCATTTTGAAGAGCTCTACTAGTCGGTATTTTCTTTTCACCTGCTTGTAAATATAAAACAGGACTTTGAAAGTAACTCTTATAATCATTAGCGTTTAGTATAAGATTCTCTTCCTTCCAACAAATCAATTTTGGAATTTCATTTTCTGTAGTTTGGGTTAAATGAATAGAAAAATATTTTTCTGCTTCTTCAATTATTTGTTTTGATTTCATGATTTTAATTATTAGTAGCTGCTATTAGCGATTCGGCTTTTACTTTTATCTACCATTAAGTCCATTTTTTAGTTCGTTCAGATAGTTTAAAATTGCTTGTCGTTTTATTTTGTTAGGGTAAATATATAAAATATCGTTAAATACCCAACGTGTTTTTTATTTTATCTAGATTGCATTGTAAAGCGCTTCTGTAACCATGAGTGCATCTAGCGTACAGGATAAGTCTTCATCTTTATACCATTCAATTATTAACGCTATTTCTAAGCATGTAATCTGTTCTGCCATTTTCTTCGATGTAAACTCATGACATAAATTTAATGTTATTACAAACCTTTGTGTCCAATAAATAATGACGCTATTAGGTAACTCGTTTTTTTACAATTTTGTAAAAGAAGTAATTGAGTGCTTAAAGAGGAACAAATTCACTAAATTTATAACAAAATATCTCAATTTTAAAATCATGGACGGAACAGAACGAAAAAACATTAAAATAGGGTCAGAAGTCAAGATAGTACTCAAAGCAGATCAGCGAAGTGGGTTTCTAACGGAAGGTGTGGTAGCAACGATTTTAACCAAATCTCCAAATCATACGCATGGAATTAAAGTACGACTGGAAACAGGAGAAGTGGGCAGAGTAAAGGAAGTGATTGAGGACACGCTTTAATATTTTACTTTGTCAGAAAAGATATTCACATTGAACGTATTCAATTTACGTTATTGTATATTTGTAGTTAACGAATGACTAATTATTAAATCAGATGAAACAATTAATTATAGGAATAATCATAGCGAGCTCAGCATTTTGGACATATTCACAAAAAGAATTAGATACAGTAAGAGTAAAGAAAAAATTATTTTATATGCCTCAACATGCAATTAAAGTGGACGTGTTGCGATTTATGTCAGGTGATGTGATTTTTAGTTACGAGAAAGCTTTTGGCTATAATAATGGTGTCGAGATTGAAGTAGGACCAACGATTTCTATGCTTGGATTTAACCGTATGAATTTCATAGGCATTGCCAGAGATATTCCTAATTATGATGCGCAAATAAATAGTCAAAGAGGCCAAGGATATGGTTTTCTTTTGTCTGTTGCGTATAAAAAGTATTTACTAAACGGACGTCCTGCTATGAACGGGCTTTATATTGCTCCACGTTTGAAGTTCCGTAATTATAATAATTATTCTAATTTTTCCAATTTCAATCCACTAATGACAAAAAAATATAAAGATAATTTATATCAAGGGTTGATGACATTTCAAATAGGGATGAATCATACTTTCAGAAGTAAATTCGGCTTGGAATATTATATGTTTATGGGATTGACTTTTAATAGTTTTAATTATCACTATTATACTGAAACTTACGACGGTAATACAGATTCGTGGACAGAATCAATCGATCGAAATAAAGTGTCTTTTGTTAATCCTAACTTTGGACTTGGATTGAAGTTGTATATCGGAATGTAATAGGTTGAAGATGAATTCTAAGAAAAGTTTATTCAGTTTAATTGGTGTTTTATTATTTTCAACGGTACTATTTTCACAAACAAAGGATCGAACCATTAAAGAGCTTTCTCGTTATGTAGATTCGCTTGAAAATGAACTGATTCATTTGAAAAATGAAATATCTGACTTAAAGAGTTCTAATCCAAAGCTATACGATCACCAAAACTATATCGAAAAGCAAGAAAAACAAATTGAAAAACTAACCGCTGAAAACAATAGTTTGAGAATTACTGTTGAACGTACCGAAAGTCAATTGAAATTTCGTTCTAGAGAATTACAAGAACTTAAACAAAAAGTGATGGTATTAGGTGCAGATAGTTTGTTGTCAGCAATTGAAGTATCCAATTTCAAAGTGATGCCTCAATATGCCAAAGGATGTGCTTGTTTTTATTCGCAGGATCAAGCGGATTACAACAACCGTCAATTTCTGTATTTAGAAGATGAAAATAAAGATTGTTTAGTCATCATAAACGGTCGTCAGGAACGGTTGCTTTTTAAAGGTGCCGGATCTTTTTCTAATGCTGATTATACTTTAGTTTTTACCCATAAAAAACAGATTAATACCGTTGGGTCGAATAAAGTATTTGAAGCAACGATGATTATTACAAACTCGAAAGGCGACAAAACGATTATCCCTGTGACTGGTGTTTGTGGTTGCGATTAATTCTATTGTACGATGCCGTCCATAAAAAATGCCCATATTCGCTATCGTATCATCGATAGATTCATACGCAATAAATACAAGCCTTTTCCATCGAAAGAGGAGTTGAGAAGCGCCTGTGAAGAAGCACTTTTTGGTTCGGACAATGGACAAAATATCAGTGATTCGACAATAGAGAAAGATTTGTTTGCCATGCGAGAGGAAATGGATGCTCCTATCAAATATAGTAAACGCCACAAAGGCTATTATTATACGGAAGAAGATTTTTCTATCAACGATATTCCTTTGAGTAGTGAAGAAATTGAATCACTTCATTTTGCCACCAAAACCTTGATGCAGTTTAAAGATACGTCGATGTTTAAGCAGTTCGGTTTAGCCATCGATAAAATTTTTGATAGAATTGCCGCTTTTGGTGAAGAGAATGCGCAAGATGATTCGGAAATTATCCAATTTGAAAGAGGATTTGCTTCCTTTGGCAATGAATATTTGCCGCAATTATTAGAAGCAATTAAACATACGTTGATTGCCACATTTGAATACGAAAGCTTTATTTCTGGTGTACGAAAAGCACGACGCGTTTTGCCTATTTTATTAAAAGAATACCGAAATCGTTGGTATTTAATTGCTTTTGACTTTGATAAAAATAGTACCATCACCTATGCTTTGGAGCGAATGGATGAATTAAAAATTACCGAGGAAAAATACGAAGAGCCGATTAATTTCTCCGCGAAGGATTTCTTTAAATATTCGACAGGAATAACCGCAGGAAAAGAAGAAGTGAAGCAAATCGTGTTTAAAGCGGATAAAATTGCTTCTAAATACATTCAATCACAGCCTTTTCATTCCTCCCAAAAAATAAAAGTAGAAGAGGAGGAAACCACCACTTTTAGTTTAGACGCTCTTGTTTCAGAGGAACTTATTCGCGATATGATGAGTTATGGCGGTGAGATTGTTGTGCTGGAGCCCGTTGCGCTGAAAGAAGAACTAGCAAAGCGATTTTTGAAAGCGAGTAGGAAGTATGGAGAGAATTGAAAAAATTCAATATTTTTTCAATTCTCAAGAATAATTATTCATCTTGCTTCAGTTATAACGTAATAATCTCAGCTTGTTGAAAGGCTTTTGATTTCAATTCTTGTTCCGTATTTGAAATTTGATACTTTGCAGCAATTTTTTTCCAGTTACGTACAGCAGATTTAACTTCCTCTATAATTTCTATTGCTCGTTTTTCTTTTAATCGGAAAAAGTGACAAACTTCTAAGGTAAGATTTAAGTCTAAAGCATTGTCATTCTCGGTAATGTTGAGTTTTAATCCTGTACCTGTTTCTATAGGATTGATATCATAGCCAGGTGATAGAATCCAACCTTCTTTCGTTAGTATAAAACCGTGATTTCTTAAATGGTCATCCGTATTGGAAACACAAATACTAAATACTATTCGTCTCCAAAGTTGTTCTAAGTCATTATTTATATTTGCTCCATTAGTAGTAATAAACTCTACTAATTCCAAATAGCTGACACCTTCTCCATAGTCCTCTCCATCAATATGTCCAAGTAAAGTCATCGCAGAAGCAAAATGTATCCGACCTCCTTGTGGTGTTCTGTCAAAACGTTTGGTCAAAAATGTATGATGCGTACTTGTGAATTTTTTTGCTTGCGCTGGAGCCATATTAACACCTGCTAAAATGGCTAATTCATAGGTTACAATTTCCCAACCGCCATTATCTCCCAAATCATTCTTACTAGGAAATTTTGCTATCCATAAATGATTGTCTTTATCCAGTACGCTTGCTTTTGGTCGAGCACCGCCAAGAGAAGAACCAGGTGCGACCAACATGTTTAACCATCTCATGTATTCAGGATCATTGACCACATCATCATCTTCCAAACGCAAACTAATTTGTTCTAATTCACGAATAGAAGTCCATGGTGGAGTAGTCATTTCTTTATTGTTGTTCAAAAATGGACCATTTGGGTCTAATTTGAATCGTAACCCTCCCATACGTTGAGCATCATACACACCTAATAAATAATCTGTTTCATATAAAGTTTGTTCTACTCTTTTTTCTTGACGCGCCAATGCTGCTTCTCTTCTTCTCATTAAAATTCTTCCCCATCTATCAGGAGAAGAGTCTAGAAACATGCCGAAATTACTTTTAGATGAGTCGTTTAAATACTGAATTCCATTATATAAATGTAGGTCTGGATCAAGCAATTGAGCTTGTTCTGATTGTAACCATTCCGAATCATACTCGAAAGAAAAAACTTCTTTACCTCTTAAAAGAACACTGTGTAAGTTACCCATATACAATGGATTAGCATTCTCCTGCCAATTTACATATACAAATATCTCTCTTCTTTTATCTTGTTTCGCCATGAGTTATTATTTTTTCGGTGCGCGCTCTTTTGTTACCAAACCAATATCCTGTAATTTTCTTCCTAACTCATCATCTTTAGCAATTAATAGAAAGTCTTTTTCAAGTCCTAAAACATTTAGAACGTTCAGATAATGACCAATACCAACTCCTTCATATCCTTTTTCAATAGCGTTTAATGTAGAACGACTTATTCCCGCTCGCTCTGCAATCTGCTCAGCACTTAACTTGCGTCTTAATCTTGCCAACTTGATGTTTCCTCCAAGTTCAGCTAATATCTTTTTTATTTTTGGTAGTAGTATAGGACTTTTATTTGCCATAATGATTGATTATTTATACAAATATACTATTTTATGTATGAATAATTACACGTTATTAAAAATAATGTTGAATACTAACAAACTACTGTACAATTACATCGTCGGGTCTTGTACACTTATTTTTAGGATTTCTCCAGCATCCGCTTTCGCCACCGCATGTCGCCCCACTTTAATTCCGACAATCCACAAAATTGTTTCAGCATCGGTCAACACCAACACCTTCCTTTTTTCATACGCCGAAAGATGTGCTTCGTTAATGATTTTAGAGACCAATTTTGAACCATTCACACCGATAGCCGCTAATTTATCGCCTTCTTGCCACTTTCGTAACTGTAAATCTCCGTTTATTTTTGAAGCATCTAAATAAACAACATCTCTCGAAAACGAAGCCGGTAGTTCGGATACGTTTTCCAATCGCAATGCTGGAAGAATAGCTGCTTCTATTTTATCGAATGCCAAACTGTCTTTTTTCTTGGAAATAAACCAATCGTCGATTTCAATGTATTTGCCAATGTCGGAATGAATTAACTTTTCTAATTCATCAAAAGTGCTTGATCGAATGTTTAGCAAATGAAGAAAAATATGCTTTTTATCCACATTCCACGATTGATAGAGTAGCGTGTCCAACTCAAAATGATCGGAAAGTAGGTTTTCCGATTGAAGTTCGTTTATCAGCGTCGTTTTCGTCGTTTGAAAAGCGTTAATCACTGTTAAAATCGAATCTTTTAGCGTTGGTATGTTTTCTTCTAAAAATGGAATAAAAACATTTCGTAATTTGTTTCGAGTAAAGTCATTTTCAGCATTTGAATGATCTTCTCGCCAAGGAATGTGATGATTTTGAGCAAATGCATAAATCGCTTGTTTGGAAAAATCCAGTAACGGTCGAAGTGTTCTTCCATTCACAACATTCATCGATGAAAGTCCAACAATTCCTGCCTTTCTGGCGAGTTGTAGATAGAACGTTTCGATTTGATCGTCCAAATGATGTCCAACCACTAATTTTGAATGTGGATTTTCCGTTAAAAAAGTATCAAACCACGAATAACGCAAGTCACGACAAATATTTTCTAGATTTCCGCCTTCTTCCTGATGGATTTTAAGCGTGTCAAAATGTTGAATATGCACTTTTATATCCAGCTGTTTGGCATATTCAACGACTAACGCTTCGTCTCTATCGGAAGCTTTATCTCGGAGATGAAAATTGACATGTAGTATTTCAAACGGTAATTTTGCTTGGTGCATTAAATAGCACAAAACCATTGAATCAACGCCACCAGAACACGCCAAATAATAGAACTCATTTTCTACCCGAGGAAATATAGTGTGCCAATTCAACTGCATTTAGCAATAATACAAATTATACTGAAACAAATAAAAATCGGACGATGAGGTTTTATTCCTTTTTTCTGAATAAAAATGATTTGCAAGTTAAAAACGACGATTTTAAACATTCTTACAAAATCCAATGATAGACATAACAAAATGAATATCTTTGGATTTTACAATAGTTTAAATTATATGGAAATTGCTTGGACTGAAGTATTAATTCGTTTGTCGTTAGCCTCACTTTTAGGAGCGTTAATCGGTTTAGAACGTGAACGTAAAGATTGGGCAGCTGGTCTAAGAACACACATGATGGTGTGTGTCGGTTCTTGTTTAATTATGATTGTTTCTGCCTATGGTTTTTCAGATATCTTAGGTAAAGAAGGAATAGGATTAGATCCTTCTCGTATTGCCGCTCAAGTGGTGAGTGGAATCGGTTTTATCGGCGCTGGAACGATTATGTTTTTAAAGCAAGGCGTTATACGTGGATTGACAACTGCTTCTGGTTTATGGACAGTTGCTGCAATTGGTTTAGCAACTGGTGGTGGACTTTACTTCGCAGCAGTTGCAACGACAATTATCGCATTAATTATCTTGTGGTTATTGAAACCAATCGAAGAATCCATGTTTAAGAAAGCAAAACAATCTTCTTTATTTTTACGTGTTTCACTTGAAAAGGAAGCAGTAATACCTCAAGTATTGGTAGAATTACTAGAAAGAGATAAAGCAAAAATTTACTCTTATACACATGAAAAGAAAGAAAAAAACAATATCATCAAAGTACGGTTACATAACATCGATTCTCTTAAAATAGACACTATATTGGAAGCACTTAAAGATGATTCCAAAGTAACCGAATTTCATTTAGAGCATTAATGACATGAAAGAACAGACACCTTTAGATCAAACATTTTGGAACAGCAGATGGCTGGAAAGTAATACGGGTTGGGATATTGGTTATGCTTCTCCTGCGATTACAGAGTTCATGGGAAATTATACGCCGAAAGATGCAGCTATTTTAATTCCTGGTTGTGGGAATGCGTATGAAGCCGAATGGTTAGTAGAGAATGGATTTACGAATATAACATTGGTAGATATTGCACCTCAATTAGTCGAAATTCTACAAGAAAAATTCCGTAATCAGTCACAGATAAAAGTAATTTGTGCAGATTTCTTTACGCATCAAGGAACCTATAATTTAATTATTGAGCAAACGTTTTTTTGTGCTCTTCCTCCTGAAAGAAGAAATGATTATGTTTTGAAAACGAGTGAATTATTGCAGAAAGACGGAAGAATTATTGGTGTTCTATTCGACAGAGAATTTGAAAAACAAGGCCCACCATTTGGCGGAATTACTTCGGAATATAAAATGCTATTTGAACCGTATTTCAATATAGTGAAAATGGAGAAATGTTACAATAGTATTCCTCCGAGGGCAGATTCAGAAGTCTTTATTAACTTTAAGAAGGCATGACACCAATTAACTTATTTAATGTCGCTAGAGACATCATCTTATGGTATAATGCCGATGTAGATTTTAACGAGTTCAGACGTTTTCAGTCTGAGCGACTTTTAAAACCACAATCGGTATGAATTGGATACTTTTGATTATTGGAGGTCTTTTTGAAGTAGGATTTACTTTCTGTCTAGGAAAAGGGAAAGAAACCGTTGGAACAACTTCCTATCTTTGGTATACTGGATTTGTGATCTGTCTCATTTTAAGCATGGGATTATTACTGAAAGCCACACAATCACTTCCTTTAGGAACAGCGTATGCCGTTTGGACAGGAATTGGAGCGGTCGGAACTGTTTTAATGGGCATTCTTTTCTTTAAAGAACCAGCGACCTTTTATCGGATGTTCTTTATCGTGACATTGATAGCGTCGATAATTGGGTTGAAGATAGTGAGTTCGAATTAACGGTAAGCAGCTTTCCGCTGTCGCCATCTTAATTTAACGCCTCCCGAAAAGTCTATGGAAGAATAAGAACCGTATCGAAAATTTACGTGTTCAATATGGTTCTTGTCAATTTCAAATGTTTTAATTTTCTATTCTTTCACAAATTGTATAACGCTTTGTTCACCAACTTGCAAAAAATAGGTTCCTGAAGGAAATCCTTGAATGTGTATTTTATTATCCGCAGAAACTTTCCCTTTTTTCATTTCGCCTCCTTTTACATTATAAATTGTATATGGCTGATCGTTAGCGATTCCTTTCAATTGTATAATATTATCAGCGGGATTAGGATATACTAAAATATTGGGATCTAATTCCATATTATTTTCAGAAACTGAAGTGGTCGCATCTTTTATCGAATACGCACTGTAATTGTTACCTGAGGGAGTACCAAAATCGACTTTATAAAGTCGGAATAGTGGAGCACCACCACCTTGGGAATACCATATGTAGTTAGTGTAAATGACTACAGATTCAGTAAGAAATGAAGAATCGGTTTCTACTTTTTTAACCCTAAAAACATTATTGTAATTAACTCCATCTATTAAGTTTAGCGTTCCGAATCCATCATAGAGAACCTCCGTTGTACGAATGCCCAATATGGACGATCCTTGAAATACTGTATCTGTTATTAGAGACTTTCCGTTGAAAGCAATAGGGAATTTTATGGATGCTATTTTGGGAACATAACCTTGTCCATTCAATGGAGAGCCATATCTGTGTAGGAATAAGGTGTCATTGCTGTAACTATATAACTCCATATGTGCGCCTCCTGCTTCACTATGATAATACTCCATGGTTGCATTTGGAAAATTATTACTTACGGGAAGGGTTTTAACTCTAAAGGAATCTACTGCCCAAAATGGCTGGGTAAAAGTTAATGATGAGAAATCCCAAGTGTAGTTATTTCCTGTTTGAGTGTCTAAACTTCCAGTGGGTGTATAGCCAGGGTTATGGTTATAGGCGCCCACATCACCAATGTTTGGGTGATCTGCAAACGTAAAGTTTGGTTGAGCATAACTCAAACCTATACTCATTAGAAAAATACTTAAAAATGATAGTGTTGTTTTCATAATAATTTATTTGTTTAAAAACAAAAATGTATATTTTTCCAATTGCGTTTGTCTCACTTTCCAAAAAATGTGTCTCATTAATCAAGATTTTATATGATTTAATATTCTTAGAAACCTTTATATCTATCTTCAATTTTGGATTAAGCGTCCATTTTTCTTTCCATTATTTAAATGTCAATGCATGAAATGATTTGTTCATCAAGTCTGAATGTGTTGATTTGTCGTTACTCATAAACGTAATTATCACGTCTGCTACATTGTCCTTGTGCAAATAAACCATTTGTCCGTATTTATAACCTGTCCCGAAACCACAGTTAAATTGAAAAAACGATGAACCGCCATTGTCTGCATTAAACTCATTCTTTACAGCTTGGGGTGGAAATGCTCCGATACCTGTGTCTTGTCCACCTGTCATATTTAAAACATTCGATTGAATGCGTCCTTTATAAATTACGTTAGGACTAATCATTGTGCAATTTGTATCAAGCTTACACTTTTCATATTCTGCAATTGTTGGTTTAAGTGACCAAACCGTATAGCGAACTTCAAAGTCTGCTTTCTTATCCTTTATTGAAAAACTATACCAAAGGTCTTTGTTTTCTTTAACGTATGTTTCCTTGTAGTCAGACGGCATTGTAAATTTAAGTCCAATAGTGTCGATATACTTTTGAAATTCCGCCACCTTAACAATTTTTCCTTTGTCGTCAGAGAATGTAAATGCAGTTGCAATTACTGTCAAAATAAATAGTCCGATAATTTTTGTCTTCATAGTTATCTTTTTTTTAAATGCCCTACGGCAAGTATAAGCGTAGTAAAGGATTTTGAAGCACTAAACTGTTTGTCAACGCAAAACTTGATACGAATCACAAAGCTTCACTTTTAAACCTCTCGAATTCGAGAGGTTTAAAATCAATGTTATTTAATTTTTCCCAAAGCCCTAAAAATTCTATGGTGCTTCTGCTTCGCATCCAATTGTTAATTATAGAGAAGGGTTCTATGGGATTTCTATATTTTGCAATATCTGTAAGTGAAATATATTCTCCTATCTCCTTATTAATAAAGGAGATTTCAGTTTCCTGAACGATTATTTTAGAAGTTGATTTTACCATATCTCTTTCGTAAATCTACAAAATATTCGTTAAAAAATCACTCCCTCAAATAAGGATAACATAAAAAGTACTTCGTCACCGTCGTTGAAAGTGCTTCTAGATTGTAATTATCGGAAGCGACAGAAGCATCGACCACTTCGCCCGATTTCATCAGAATTTTGATATTTTGCTTGGTTAAATTATAGGCGTTGTTCGATAAATCATCGGAATAGACAAAGTAATTAGCTTCGTCATCTGTGAGCTGTAAATCGCTTTTGACCAGTTCACGTTCGTAGTTGATACGTTCTTGAGTGAAGGGTGTTTTGCTGATTTCTATTTTTAGTAATTTACGGTTTATCAAGCGTTTGGATAAGGTCGATAACACGTTGTCTTCGTGATCTTGCCAGACTTTGAAGGCTGAAATAATATCAGAATCGTCCAAATTGGCGAAATGTTTTAATACGTTTGGATCTGTTCTAAAATCCTGTTCGGTGATGTTATTTTGCAAGAAGAATAGGAGTGAAGGCGAAGCGAAAACTTCTTTTCCAGCACGAGCTAATTCTTTGGCTCTACGTAAAATATGAATCACCATTTGCTCGGCGGAAACGACTGTTTTGTGCAAATACACTTGCCAGTACATGAAACGACGAGCGACGAGAAATTTCTCTACCGAATAAATGCCTTTTTCCTCAATAACCAAATTTCCCTCGAACACATTCAACATGCTGATGATTCGGTCGGCACCAATTTGTCCTTCGGTCACGCCTGTGTAAAAACTGTCGCGGTTGAGGTAATCCATTCGGTCCATGTCCAATTGCGACGAAACAAGCTGGTATAGAAAGGGTTTTTGGGTGTATTTATTTTGAAAAATAGCCAACGTTAAATCTAATTTACCGTGCATTTCTCGGTTGATTTCTTCGATGAAAAAAGTGGAAATACTTTCGTGACTTACTTTGCTGACAATGTCATATTCTAATGCGTGACTAAATGGCCCGTGACCAATGTCGTGCAGTAAGATAGCGGCTAAAACGGCTTCCTCTTCTTCGTCCGTGATTTCTACACCTTTTCGTTTCAACGTTTGAAGTGCTAATGACATTAAATGCGTTGCGCCCAAAACATGATGAAATCGTGTGTGTTTTGCACCAGGATATACCAAGTTGGATAATCCTAATTGTTCGATTCTTCGTAATCGTTGAAAGTAAGGATGTTGAATTAAATCGTAAATCAACTCATTCGGAATGGAAATAAATCCATAAACAGGATCGTTTACAATTTTATTCTTGTTATTTCGTTTTAAATTTGGACGCAAAACTGTATCTTTAAATATTAGTATTCAAATATAAATAAAAATCAAGCGAATGCAAGCGAAAATACTCTGGGTAGATGACGAAATCGATTTATTAAAACCACATATTCTTTTTTTAGAATCAAAAGGCTACTCTGTAAAAACCACCAACAACGGCTCTGATGCGATAGACATTTGCAATAGCGAATTTTTTGACATTGTCTTTTTGGACGAAAATATGCCCGGAATTTCGGGATTGGAAGCACTTTCAATTATCAAAGAAAGTCATCCGCACTTACCAATTGTGATGATTACGAAAAGTGAAGAGGAATCCATTATGGAAGATGCGATTGGTAGTAAAATTGCCGATTATTTAATTAAACCGGTAAATCCCAACCAGATTTTATTGAGTTTAAAAAAGAACTTAGACCAAAGTAAATTGGTCTCTCAAAAGACGAATTTTTCCTATCAACAAGATTTTAGACAATTAGGCGCTTTGCTGAATGGACGTTTGGATTTAGATGAATGGTTGGACGTTTATAAAAAGCTTGTTTTCTGGGAATTGGAACTCGATAAAATCGAAGATCAAGGAATGTCGTCTATTTTGGCGATGCAGAAAAAAGAAGCGAATACTGTTTTCTCGAAATACGTGGAACGCAACTATTTGGATTGGATCAACGGCGACCAAGATGAGGTAACCATGATTCACACAGTGCTGAAAGATAAAGTAGCACCATTGATGGACGGCGAAAAAATATTTTTCTTAGTGATTGACAACTTGCGTTACGACCAATGGTTGGTGATTAAACCGATGTTGACCAAGTTTTTCAATGTCGAAAAAGAGGAATTGATTATGAGTATTTTGCCAACGGCGACACATTATGCCCGAAATGCTCTTTTCGCAGGATTGTTACCTTCTGAAATTGCCAAACGTTTTCCGAAATTATGGTTGAACGAAAATGATGAAGGTGGAAAAAATATGCACGAAAAGGATTTCTTAGAAGCGAATTTACAGCGTTTAGGAAAGAAGAATAAATGGTCGTACACCAAAATCACGAATAACGACGCGGGTAAAAAACTGGTTGATAATTTCAATCAGTTGTTGGTGAATGATTTCAATGCAGTGGTGTATAATTTCGTCGATATGTTGTCCCATTCTCGCACCGAAATGGAGATGATTCGTGAGTTAGCAAGTGATGAATCGGCGTATCGTTCGATATCTGAATCGTGGTTTGAACACTCACCATTGTACGATTTTTGTAAATTGATAGCGACGTCAAAAGCGAAATTGATTATCACGACCGATCACGGAACGGTGAATGTCAATAATCCAGTGAAAGTGGTCGGAGAGAAAAGTACGAATTCAAACTTGCGTTACAAAGTCGGTCGAAATTTAAGTTATAAGGAGAAAGAAGTTTTTACGGTGAAACATCCAGAAGATGCCCTTTTACCGAAGACATCCGTTTCCGATGAATTTATTTTTTGTCGCGACAATGACTTTTTCGTTTATCCCAACAATTACAATCATTTTGTCAATTATTATTCGAATACTTTCCAACATGGCGGTATTTCATTGGAAGAATTACTGATACCTTTTGTAATTTTGCAGCCAAAATAAAAGGGTAAAGATGAAGCATGATTATTTGATTCATTCGGTAGATGAACTGAGAGGTTTGGCCATTGAATTTTTGGAATCTGTTCCAGCAAATTCTATTGTTTGTATGGATGCTGAAATGGGCATGGGAAAAACGACATTCATTCAGTATGTTTTGCTTGCCATGGGAATCGAAGATGTGAAAGGTTCACCGACGTATTCTATTGTGAATGAATATGTTTCGCCGATTTATGGGAAAGTTTATCACTTGGATTTATACCGCACTGAAACCGAAGAAGAATTATACGATATTGGTATAGAAGAAATTCTCTACAGCGATCATTTTGTATTTATAGAATGGGCTTCACGGGCGGCAGCATTGTTGCCCGATGAGGTTATCGATTTGAGTATTACGTTAGAAGAAGACGGCGTAAGACGATTTTCGTGGGAAGTTCGGGATTAAAAAAGCACTCACTCTTTTTTCCGCTCTCGCTCTGTGTTTTTAACCGCCAAGTTCGCCAAGAAGGCGCAATGCGATGCACTGAGTTTATCGAAGTGGTCGCGGAGTGTTTTCATTCTGTTCACTCTACCGATAGCAATCTGCACTCACTTTTTTCTCCACTCTCATTCTCACTCTGGTTTTCCGCTTTCACTCTGTTCACTCACTCTGACCTTTACCATTCGCTATTATCGTCTTCTTTGTAATTTTTAAGTTCCAATCGCTTACGATATTCCATTGCTTTATCAATGTTCCCCGTAAAATAATAGGAATTAGCAATTGCTTTCAGCAGACGTTCGTTGACAATTCCTTTTTGTTCAATAGGAAGACAAATGTCGAGTACTTGTTGATACCGTTTATCTTTAGCAAGTAATTTATACAGTAACTCTACCGAACTTCCGTTATTCGGCTTTATCTCCAATTCTTTTTCAAAATAGGTAATGGCAGTAGTGGTATCTCCCGAAAGCATTGAACTCACAGCGACTAGATGATTTACACTTCTAAAAGTAGAGTCGATACTTCGCGCTTTTAAAAAAATGGGTTTCGCCTCTTTATACTTACCAGCTCTAACATACGAAACTCCCATGTTATACCACGTTGATGTGTGATCTGGCATCGCTTTGGCAACTTTTTTATATTCTTCCACTGACAACATTAAGTTTTTCATGTATATAGGGTCATTCGGGTCAACTCCAGTATCTCGGGCATATTGATTTCCCATTTCAAAGTGAGCAAAAATAGACTTTTCCAAGTGTTTTTTATCGACACCATAAAGTGTTGTAGCGTCGTACCAATCACTATTTCGCTGTAGAGTCATCACCAAGAATAGAACCAACACAGTGGAGCTAATCATCACCATTGTCGAAGCATATTCTTTCTTGTAGACTTTTAATTTGTCGTATAGTAAAAAGAGTACATAGCTTGTCAACATAGCAAAACCGATGGAAGCAATAAACGCATGACGTTCAGCGACAATTCCAACTACAGGTTCTGGAAGTTGAGAGAATAAAAAGATGGCGCCTAAATACCACATAATGTTAAAGCCATAGAAGTTGCGTTTAATCGTTCCTTTAATTCCTAAGAATAGTAAAACGCTGTGTATCACAAAGGAAATCCATAGAATCGGATTGGCCCAATTCGGTATGTTAATTAAACCTGTTCCATAATAAAAACGAAGTGGATAAGGGAAGATATTTAATTTAAAGTAATACCACAGTGTTATCATGGACAATTTAAACCGATTCAAGAAATTATTGTCTTCTCCGATTAAAGGTGTCTCATGGAATTCTGTGTTTCGAAATTTCCCTGGAGCGATGGAAGATTTATAAAGTATGAACATCACAAATAACGCTACTGTTGCTAGGAAATAGGGAAGAATGTATTTGTATTTCTGTTTGTAGATGGCCATTAATACAATGAAGAAGGCAAAGACGATACTATCAATTTTCGCCATCATTGCGAGCAGTAAGAAAAGAACAGCTAAAAAGAGATGTTTTATTTTTCCGCTATTGATATGTTTCAAAGCTTGTAAACAGGCAAGTAATCCCAATAAAGCACCTAAGATGTTTTCTCTGTTTTTTATACTTGCGACGACTTCTGTATGCAAGGGATGAACGGTAAAAATTAGAACACCTAGAAAGATGTATTTATGATATGTTTCCCCAAAAAGACGTGTGAACAACTTATAAATAAGCATGCAAATCAATCCAAAAAGAACAATGTTGAAAAAGTGATTCACATGTGGGTTTTCACCAAAAAACTGATATTCAATTGCAAAAGTAATCTGAGATATAGGTCTAAATTCACCTTTAATTCGCTCATCATTCATGTAAGGTGTCGTCAGAATTTCAGGAATACCACTAATTCCCTTGATAACAGACGGATGGCTTCTAGTTACCAGCGAGTCGTCCATAGAAAAGTCGTTACTGGTGGTGTTGAAATAGACTAAAGCACCCAGGATAAATAAGAAATACGATAGCTTTGAAAAACTATATTTCTCTCCTGAAAGGACTTGTTCAAACCATCCTGAAGAAGGTGCCTTTTGTTTTGTTTTCGCAGTTTTTTTAAGAGGCTTTTGCGCCATAGCGTTGTTTATTCGTTAAGTATAGTAAAAGTCCGATAAAGATAAATATTAAACTTAAAATAAAGTGCAATGACGATAAAGCAATTGCTTTTGATTCTGAAATAGAGAAGAGAAGAACGATAAACGCCCAGATAGCTTCTTTAACGCCAATACCTTTGGTACCTATTATGACCGACGTTAATAAATAAACCGCTGGAACACTTAAAAAGATGGCAATGATTGGGAGCTGTATTCCAAGTGATGCACATAAAAAGTAAACTGTCAAAGCATACATCAGATGGCTAACAAACGTGATGAAGTATAAATTTATCAGTAGTCGAGGCCGTTTTTTCAGGAGAGTAAATGTTGCTTTTAAGGAAGTCATCAACTTTTGGATGAAGACCTGTACATTTTTTTTTCGGTAAATAAATAAAAAGATGAGGGTAATAATTACTAAAATACCAACACCTATAAAGAGAATTCTCATTATTTTATAGCTATCTAAGACGATTGGAAATTGATAAAAGTATAAGTATGAAAGGGTGAAGGGTAGGAGGATAAGTAAGCTCGTCAATGCAATAACACGATTGGTGAGCAGAATAGAAAGCGCCGTACTACTTTCGTTGACTTCATTTTTTAAGAAATAGAAATAATAGATTTCTTCTGCTTTTGGAATGATAGTGATAATGCTGAAGAATGGTGCTACGCAAACCGTTTTAACAATTTCCAGAACAGGAACAGCCGTATTGAAAAGCTGCAGTACATATTTCCAACGGACACTTTCAGCGTAAATTTTTAGGAAATAAAAGAGTATGGCTGCCAAAAAATAAAACTTGTTAGCACTTTGTAAATATGCCGAAATTGATTTCCAGTCGACGTAATAAATCAAGTACAAAACAAAGACCGTCAAAAAAATGACTTCTATCGTCAGAATAATTTTTTTCTTATGCGTGCCAAATGTCATGAATGGGAATGTGTCGTTTTAAAAAGCCCAAATTATCGAAACTTTATCAAAAACAACTCAATATGTGAAAAAATCCTTTTTTTTACTTACTTTGCACCAATAAATTGTTCTAAGTTTTGCAAACAGCTTACATAAATAATATTGATTACGCATTAGCCAAAAATCCTATTTCAAATAGCCAATTAGCTGTTGAATATCCTGACTATACGGTTGAAGCTATTTTCAAGAATTCTGGAGTTGCTACACGTTATGCGGTCGACAAAGGAACGGTTTGCTCTGACTTCGCTGCTGAAAATGTATTGAACTTATTAGATAAGCATCAGGTTGACAAAAGCAAAATTGATTTTTTGATCTATTGCACAGAAGCACCTGACTATATTGCACCGGCTTCTTCTGTTGTGCTGCATAAAAAACTGGGATTAAATAACGATTGTGGTACTTTTGATGTCCAATTTGGTTGCTCGGGTTACACCTATGGATTGCTAATGGCTAAATCATTGATTGAAAGTGGAATGGCTTCTAGGATTTTATTTGTGACAGCTGATTTACCTACACAAGGAATTTCTCACGAAGATGAAGGACTTCGTTTTTTGTTTAGTGATGCCGTTTCGCTTTCGATGATTTCTGCTGAGAAGAAAGGCTATCAATTAGGACAATTTATAAAAGGTACCGACGGAACTGGCGAACTGGCGTTGCGTGTTGAAAATAGCGGTTTTAATAATCCAAGAAATGCCGATTGGTTTACTAATGCAGCGACAAAAGATCTTCCTGTTGGTCGAATGACAATGGATGGAACGGCTGTATTTCGTTTTTCGTTAGGAATTGTACCGAAAGTAATTGAGGAAACGCTTGTAAAGAATAAGTTGAAAATGGAGAGCATCGATTTATTCATTTTTCATCAAGCAAGTCAAATAATTTTAAAATCTTTGCAACGAAAATTAAAAATAGAAGATGAACGTATTTTCAATAATATCGAAAATGTGGGAAATACAGTATCGGCAAGTATTCCGATAGCCCTTTCTCAAGCATTAGAAAAGGGAATAGTTAAGAAAAATAGAAACATAATGATTGTTGGCTTTGGAATTGGTTTTTCGTGGTCAGCAACCGTTCTAAATACTGCTAATTTATGATGAATATTGATGAATTTACACGCCAATTAGAAGGAGAGTTTGAAGATGTGGAGCCAGGAACGATTACGCCAGAAACAAATTACCGCGATATTCCACAATTTAGCTCGATGTATGCATTGATTATCATTGCTTTTATCGATAGTGAATTTGATGTTTTGTTGACCGGTGAAGAATTGCGCAAGGCAAACACTGTTCGTGATCTATACGATTTAATCAAAGCAAAAGAATAAGGTTCAATGGCGCTGCTGAAAATTGAAAATACCGCTCTTTTAGGAATTGCTTGCTGTGTACCAAAACACCGTGAGAAAACCGTTGACTATCCTTTTCCATCGGAACAAGAATGCGATGGATTTATTAAAGGAACGGGAATAGAAGAGCGAAGAGTAGGCCCAGAAGAATTATGCGCATCTGATATGTGCTTCGAAGCGGCGGATCAATTAATAAATGATTTGGGAATAGAACGCGAGCAAATAAAAGTGTTGCTATTCGTATCCCAATCACCTGATTATTTTCTACCTGCGACTGCAGTTATTTTGCAAGATCGTTTGGGATTGTCGAAGAACTGTTTAGCCTTTGATGTTGGCCTTGGCTGTTCAGGATACGTTTATGGATTGTCGATAGCAGGAAGTTTATTGCAGAGTATGGAATCTGGATATGCCTTGTTGTTAGCAGGTGATAAATCTACTTTTTCTGCCAATTTAAAAGACAAAAGTACACGACCATTATTTGGTGATGCTGGTTCGGCAACCATTCTGTCGAAAGACAAAACAGCCAAACCATTTTATTTCAACTTGCAATCGGATGGAGCTGGATATGAATCGATTATCATCAAAGGTGGAGGGACTCGAATGCCGTATAATCAATGTTCCACAGAAGACAAAGAAATTGAAAAAGGAATTTGGCGAAATGATTTAAGTTTACAAATGGACGGCGTTGAAGTGTTCAATTTTTCTTTGCGTGAAGTAAAGAAAAATGTGATGGCTTTACTAGACGAAATAGCCGTTGACAAAGACGAGCTAGATTACCTTGTGATGCATCAAGCCAATCGTTTTTTGAATGAAACTGTTCGTAAAAAGATAAAAATTGATCCCGAAAAAGTACCGTATTCCATTAATAAATTTGGTAACACCAGTTCCGCTTCCATACCAATAACGCTAGTAACTGAATTAAGCGAAGAATTGTCGACAAGAAGCTTAAAAATGTTATTTTCGGGGTTTGGAGTTGGATTATCATGGGGAAGTGTGTATCTTCATACTTCAAATGTAAAAGTTTCCAAACTGATAGAACTATAGATGCAAGCCTTCTCACTACAATATAAAACAATTTTAGTCACTGGTGCCACATCAGGTATCGGACGGCGCATTGTTGAAGCAATCATCGAAGCGGGTGGAAATGTAGTAGCTACAGGTAGAAATAAAGAAGCGTTAGAGAAAATACAAACACAGTTTTCTGATAAAAGAGTGACTATCATCGTGGCTGATTTAACACAAGCAGATGAGCTATCAGCATTAGTTACTTTCTGTCCTTCATTGGATGGATTTGTTCACAGTGCTGGAATGGTGAAGTCACAACCGATTCGGTATTTGTCAAGAGAGAAATTAGAAGAAACATTTGGTATTAATTTCTTCGCACCTGTCGCTTTAGTGAGTGAATTAGATCGTGCTAAAAAATTAAACAAAAAAGCATCTTTTGTCTTTATTTCCTCAGTTTCTTCACTTCACCCACACAAGGGAGGAACGAGTTACAGTGCTTCAAAAGCGGCCTTAGATACATTCATGAAAGTACTCGCACTAGAATACGCACATCGTGGGATTCGTGCGAATTCGATTAGCCCAGGAATGGTGAAGACGCCATTGTACGAACAAGTGAAAGAATTAGCTAGTAATGAATCAATGGCAGAACATATTAGTCATTATCCCTTAGGAATGGGAGAAACGGAAGATGTTGCAAATGCCGCTATTTATCTATTGTCTGAAGCATCCAAATGGATGACAGGCTCAACAATTACGCTAGATGGAGGATTACTACTCGGATATTAAAAAGGATTACGCGGTTATTGTTCCTGTGCATAATAGCGAGGAGATACTGGAAGAGTTATTTCAGCGCATTTTTGATACTCTAAGTAATTATTTGCAAAATTTTGAAATCATTTTTGTGGATGATTATAGCAAAGACAACTCCTGGAAAGTCATCAAATTATTGAAAGAAAAATTTCCCCATCAAGTGAAGGGAGTTCGATTGGCAAAAAATTACGGACAACATAACGCGACCTTGTGTGGTTTAAAGCATACGCAAGCAGCTGTTGTAGTTACGATTGATGATGATTTAGAGTTTTTTCCAGAAGACATTACACTTTTAATAGAACGATATCGAGCAGAACAATCCGATGTTGTTTATGGTGTGGATGACCAGAAAAAAACAAATCGTTGGAGGAATTTTCTGACATCTATTTTTCGAAAGTTTCAATTCCTTGCTGATAAAGAAAATATTAGAGGGTCAAGTTTCCGTCTACTTAAAGGAACCGTTGCTCAAGCAATTACCAAAAATGCACGTGAGTTTTCGTTTGTTGATGAATTCATACAATGGCACACTTCCAATGTTTCAGTCGTTAAGATTAAAACAGGCGAATCTAGAGTGAAGTCGCGTTATAAAATAACGGGTTTAATGGGGATGACTAAAAATCTTATTTTCTTATCTTCCACCGTTCCGTTGAAGTTAGTGACTTCTTTTGGGTTTTTAATGATGGCTGTTAATTTCTTAATAGGTATTATTTTGATTTTTAGAAGAATCGTCATGATTATCGATGTAAAAGGATTTACCTCGATAGTTGTAGCGGTGTTATTTTCTTCAGGAGCGATTATCTTTTGTATTGGTATTGTAGCTGAATATATCGGTAAGATATTGAAAATGAGTTATAACAAGCCTGCTTATTTTGAATCCGAAGTACTATGATTATCGAGCAATACGGCGTTGTACTGAAGCGACTGACTAGAGACGATATTGAATTAGTACGTCAATGGAGAAACAATCCAGCTATTCAAAAAACGATGAATTATCAGGAGTATATTACTAAAGAGCAACAACTAGAGTGGTTTAACTCCATCAATAATAAATATAATTACTATTTTTTAATTACCCACAAAGGACGCTCATTGGGCGTTATCAATGCGAAGAATGTTTCAGAAACGGAACGTACAGGAGAAGGAGGTATATTCGTCTGGGAAGAAAGTGAAGAATTAGATTTAGTTCCCGTTTTTTCGAGTTTAGCCATTTTGAATGTTGTTTTTAAAGTGATGGACTTTTTCAAGAAATCGATTATTCAAGTGCGTCGAGATAACCCAAAAGCCATTTATTATAATACCATGTTGGGATATAAAATCAATGAGGAATTGTCCACGGAAGAAAATTGCTTTTTTGAATTAACGAAGGCAGATTACTTTGAATATACTATGAAACTCAATAGAGTAGCTCAACGACTGACAAAGGATACTGAAGATCCAAGAGTGACAGGGGAATTTTCAACGGATTTATTTATCGATAGTTTCCGAGAAA
>JBEBRN010000027.1:0-36415 GCA_040394775.1 Taishania pollutisoli | reverse complement strand
TTTCCCCCCGCGCGGCGTGCGGGGGTCAATTTACAATCCCCCCCCGACGACGACGGCTAAGAATAAAATCTTTTATCTGCTTAGTTGTTGCGATTTTATATCCTCTGATGATAGATCCTATCGTCTGTGAAGGTGATTTAAATTGGCCGATTGCTTCCTTGTTGTTTCCTTTGGAAAATTTGATTTCTAGGATGGCGTGAAAATGGTCGGGCATTACGATAAATTCGTGGAGAATGATGTTGTCTCTAATGTTTGCAGAATTTAGCCATTCATCGTGGGCAATTTTGCCCATTTCGCTTAGGTGCATTTCGTTATTTTTTATTTCGCCGAATAAAGGAATTTTATCTTGGGTGCAGATTGTGATGAAATATAATCCTGCTTGAGAATAGTCAAAATTATGTAATCGTATGGATTTTCGATGGTGAATGTTTGGGTCAAATTTAATCATCTTATTTATTTTTATTTTATTGAAAATCAATTTATTATGTTTATTATTTTAAAGTGTTTAATCAGGTTATTTTTTAATTCTCTAATTTAAGTTAAGAAAAAATATTTGATGTTTTGTGATGATTTCTATTAAAAATAAAGACATTATCTCATTTTTCTAATTCAGATATTTTTCATTTTAAGTTTTCTTTTAGGTACATTTGCCTACAAACAATACCGATGAAAGTAACCGTCCATTTTTTTCAATTAAATAGCGATTTTTCTCCTGAGCATGCCGAGGCGCATCATAATGGAGAAGAGTCAGAAAACAATCTAAAGCACGATTGGGAAGATGAATTTGAGGTTTCTCAAGATTTGGTCAAGGTCGAAATTGAGCGGAAAGGCGTTTATACGCTTCAAGGTTTTTTGGCAGATGACACACCTTTTAGTTATGAGATTCCGAATATGTTTCTGATTGTTATGACCTTGAAAGATGGTCAAAAAGGATATATGGGTATTTCCGAATCGATGTTGCTCGACTTCGAGGAAAGTGGTACGAAAGAGCATCCAGTTTATAAGATTTATGTGCGGGATTATGAGCCTTGTTGGAATGAGATTCCAGGTGTTTTTGTCGCTTCCAATGAATTCCCTAAAAATTTAAAATTGCATGATATCGATTGAAAATCTTTCCTATTCTGCTGATAAAGAAATTCTATCCAACATTCAGTTGGTTGTCGGAAGGGGAGAGATACATGGAATCGTAGGTTTGAGTGGTGCTGGTAAATCGACTTTATTGAAATTAATCGGTGGTTTACTCGATTACTCAAAAGGCATCATTCGATTTGAAAATAAGAAAATTATAGGTCCAAGTGAAAAGCTTATTCCGGGTTATGAAGATTTGCAAATAGTTAATCAGGATTTCGCATTGGATTTACATCATTCCGTTCGAGAAAATATTCGAGTGCAAGCACAGCATTTGCAATTAAAAGATAGAGAAGAATTAGTAGAGGAATTATTACATCTTCTGGAGTTAAAGCCCGTGGAAAATCTGAAAGCAATTGTCATTTCTGGCGGTGAACAACAACGTTTAGCTTTGGCACGTTCGTTAGCGAAAGAACCAAAAGTGCTGCTATTAGATGAGCCTTTTGCGCATTTAGATGTTCATCTAAAACCGAAGATTGTCAACTATCTTTTAAAATTGAGAGAAGTGCGCGGCGTTTCCATGATTTTAGTTACACATAATGGTTTAGAAGCGATGGCGATGTGTGATACGATTCATTTTTTGAACAAAGGAAAAATCACACGAACAGCGACACCCGAAGCGTTTTACTTTAAGCCTAAAACGAAATTTGAAGGTGCTTTTTTTGGAGAAATGAACTATATAGTTCGCAACAGTAAAAGAGTGTTATTTCGTCCGAATCAATACGCGTTAGAAGGAGCAGTCGAAAACGAAGTGGAAGTGGAATTTGTGCGTTCTGTTTTCCAAGGAACTTATTATGCGAGCTATTTCAAAACTGCTAAAAAAGAAACGGTTGTACTTTATGCAGCACAACCGTTAAAAAATATCTCAACTTTCTACTTAGTTAACCAATAGCCAGTTTATTTTGTTGTTCGTTTGTTAACTCTTTTCTTCCTGGATATACTTTCAATGCTTCTTCCAAACAGATAATCGCAGATTTTAAAGCATCTTGATTCAATACGTAAGCTAAACGTGCTTCGTCTTTTCCTGCGTTTTCAGTGGCATAAAAACCAGTCGCTGGCGCCATCATCACGGTTTGACCTTTGTAATCAAATTCTTCTAATAACCACTGACAAAACTTTTCTGCATCGTCAACGGGAAATTTAGCAACTACGTAAAAAGCACCTTTTGGAGTAGGACAGAAAACGCCTGGTATTTTATTTAATCCACTCACCAAAATATCGCGACGCGTCACGTATTCACTGATGACATTTTCAAAATATGATTTCGGTGTATCTGTTGCTGCTTCACCTGCTACTTGTTCTAATGTTGGTGGAGAAAGTCGTGCTTGTGCAAATTTCAAAGCAGCACTAATGATTTCAGGATTTTTGGAGATTAACGCTCCAATTCGTGCACCACACATAGAATAACGCTTTGAAACAGAATCAATCATAATCACGTTATTTTCGATTCCTTTCAAATTCATCACAGAATAAGGCTTGTTGCCATCGTAGCAAAATTCACGATAAACTTCGTCTGCGAATAGAAACAGATTGTGCTTTAAAACAATATCTCTAAGTTTCTCTAATTCCTCTTGAGAATATAAATATCCCGTAGGATTTCCTGGATTACAAATAACGATTGCACGTGTTTTAGAAGTGATCTTTTTTTCAAATTCTTCCACTGGAGGCAATGCAAATCCTGTTTCAATGGTAGAAGTTACCGGAACAACTGTAATTCCTGCGTAGGCCGCAAAGCCGTTGTAATTAGCATAAAACGGTTCAGGTATAATAATTTCATCACCTGGATTACACGTCGTCATGAATCCAAAAACTAACGCTTCAGAACCACCAACGGTAATTAATATATCTTCTGTATTTACAGGAATACCTTCATTTTGATAATAGGCAGCTAACTTTTCTCTATACGATTCAAATCCTGCCGAAGGACTGTATTGAATAACTTTGTCATCGTAATTTCGGATGGCGTTCAGCACTACTTCTGGCGTTTCAATGTCAGGTTGACCGATATTCAAATGATAGACTAATTTCCCTTTCTTTTTTGCTGCTTCTGCATAAGGTGCTAGTTTCCGAATAGGAGAGGAAGGCATCAACTTTGCTTTGTCCGATATTTTAGGCATGATTTGTAATTTTAAACGAGGCAAAAATAAACAAAAATCTCATCTGATATTTGGTATTTATCGTTAATCGTTAAAAGATAATTTGTCTTCATATAAAATATACGAACACTCTGTTTAGCCAAATATGAAAAGTAGAAGGTTTTATCAGAAAATGAAGTCATTCTTTAGTCAACACATGTTAAAACCCTTTTGCGTGTTAATTTCCACGGAAATAATTACATTTGCATAAAAAATAATTAAATGAGCTTATTAACAGTTGGAAGTGTTGCTTTTGATGCAATAGAAACACCATTTGGAAAAACAGATAAGATTGTAGGAGGTGCTGCAACGTACATTTCGTTAGCCGCTTCCATGTATCAAAAACAACAGAAGATTGTTGCAGTTGTTGGGGATGATTTCCCAAGTGACATGATTAACAAGTTGGAAGAAAGAGGTGTAAATACCGACGGACTACAAATTAAAAAAGGAGAGAAATCGTTCTTTTGGTCTGGAAAGTATCATCACGATATGAATGTTCGCGATACATTGGTGACAGAATTGAATGTGTTGGAAAATTTTGACCCGATTATCCCTGAAAGTTATCAAGGAGTTGAATATTTAATGTTAGGTAATTTGACACCACAAGTTCAAACAACTGTCATTCAGCGTTTAAAATCACGTCCTAAATTTATAGCAATGGATACTATGAATTTCTGGATGGATATTGCTTTAGACGATTTGAAGGAAACATTGAAATTAGTGGATATGTTGATAATCAACGACGAGGAAGCAAGACAATTGTCAGGTGTTTCTTCATTAGTGGGTGCCTCTAAAATTATTCGAGCAATGGGTCCTAAATTCTTAATTATTAAGAAGGGAGAACACGGAGCATTGTTGTTTCATAACGATAATATTTTCTCTGCACCAGCTTTACCATTAGATGAAGTTTTTGATCCAACCGGAGCGGGAGATTCTTTCGCTGGTGGCTTTATGGGTTATTTATCCCAGACAGATGATCTTTCTTTTGAAAATATGAAAAGTGCATTAATCGCTGGTTCAGCAATTGCCTCTTTTTGTGTAGAGAAATTTGGAACACAACGACTAGAAGAAATAAATCAAACAGATTTAGAAGAACGTATTCAGCAATTTGTCGAATTAGCAAATTTTGATATGGTTTATCACCACGCTTAAACTACTGAAATGATGGAAAATACTGAGTTCTTAGAAAAATTGAAGGCCTTAACACTAACAGAAGATGTGTTAAGTGTGAATCGTGAAGTAAATGAACTAAAATCTCTTTTTGAAGATTACGTTATAGAAGAAGAACGCAAAAAACAAGTGGCTTATCTAGAAGCGAAAGATAGAGGGGAAGACGTGGAGTATGAAGGCGATGAATTAAGAGAGTTGAAAGCTGCTTTCTACGAAGTCTATGAATCTTTCAAAGAGCGAAAAAACACAGTATTAAAAGCATTAAAAGAAGAGCAGGAAAGTAATTTTGCCATTAAACGTTCTTTGTTAGATCGATTAAGAGATTTAATAGAAAACGAAGACAATATCAAAACGTCGTATGATGTTTCCAAAGAAATTCATGATAAATGGATTGCAACAGGTGAAGTAATCAGAGAGAAACGTCAAGAAATTCAAGTCGAATACGCACGATTAAGAGATATGTTCTTCACGAATATGTCTATTTTCAAAGAATTACGTGAATATGACTTAAAGAAAAATCAGCAGATTAAAGAAGAAATCATTGAGAAGTTAAAACTGCTTAAAACAGAAGAGAATATTAAGCATGCAGAAGAAACGTTGAAAGCACTTCAGAATGAGTTTGATGAAACGGGACCTGTTCCTCGTGAAGAGTGGGAAAAAGTCCGTGATGCATATTGGGAAATTGTAAAAGAAATTTATCAAAAGATTCATGATTTTTACAACGAACGTAGAGCTACACTTCAGGAAAATATCGATAAAAAGACGGTATTATTAGAAAAAGTGAAAGCGTATGTCGCTGAAAATAGCAGTTTCAATAGTTCTAAAGAATGGGAAAGTGCTACCAAAACGTTGATTGAGTTCCAAGATGAATGGAAAGCAATAGGATACGGTCTAAAGAAACAAAATGAAGCACTTTGGGTAGAATTACGTGAACAATGTGATATCTTTTTCAATAACAAGCGTAAATTCTTTGATGAAATTAAAGAACAGTTTGAAAATAATGTCAGCAAGAAACGTGAACTGATCGAGCAAATTGAAATATTAAAAGACAGCACTGATTGGAAAGAAACGACTAAAAAAATTATTCAACTTCAAAACCGTTGGAAACAAATTGGTCATGCTGGTCAAAAAAATGAGCAAATATTGTGGAAGGAATTTAGAAATGGATGCGACCATTATTTTAATGCTAAAAATAAATTCTTTAAAGAACTAGATGCGAAAGCAAATGAAAATTTAAAAGCAAAACAAGCCTTAATTGAAAAGCTTAAAGCATACGAACCTAATGCTGATAAGAAACAAGTGTTTGAAGATTTGAAGAATTTCGCAGCTGAATTTAATGCCATAGGTAAGGTGCCGTTTAAAGAAAAAGATAAAATATACAATGAATATAAAAGTGCTTTAGATGCCCATTATAAAGGATTGAAATTAGAAGGGGAAGAGAAAGAAAAAGTGATGTTTCAAGCACAATTAAGTTCTCTTAAAGCAGCTCCAAACGCAGAGGAATTAATGGATCGTACTCGAAGAGACATTCATCAACAAATTCAAACGCTCTCTCAAGCAGCCTCACAATATGAAAACAATCTTGGCTTTTTCTCAAATGCCAATGCTACGAATCCGATAATTGTGGAAATCAATCAGAAGATTAAGAGCACTAAAAATAAAATTGAGCAATTAAAAACGAAATTAAGATTGTTAAATGAATAAATTTGTCAACTCCGTCCTGCTATTTTTAGCATTTTTCACTTTTTTATTAGCGGTTATTGTTGGCCGTGATATTCCAATCGCATTTTTAAAAACAACCGGCTACTATTTACCCTATAAAGAAGTGTATTTTTTCGTTGTGGCCGCTTTAATTTTGACCATTGGAGGAAGAAGAAGTGTACAACGTTGGATGGGTGTGGCAATGATCAGACAAGTAGCACGTTATCAATGGAATGAGCCAATTGGAAAAGGACGAAAAAACAGAACGTTGTTTTACCTAATTTTAGAAGGTTTTTTTCATATTATCATCGCCTTTCTATTACTTTTCTTTACGAAATCAGCTTTTCCAGTATTTATCGTCTTGATTTTATTAGGAATCGACCATTTTCTATATGCAGCACTAGGTGTTGTTCAAAACATCTTTCGTATTGGTATCACCAAAACAGCTTTAGTGACCGTGGATAGAGATGTGAAAGTGTTATACTTCTCTGGATTGAGAAAAATAAGTGTTTTTCAAAAAGATATCTTCTTTGAGTACATTAAAGAATTGGTCTTAGAAGTTCCAAGTGACGTTGTTGATCCAGAGAAAAAAGAAGAATTTAAAACGGTTTTAGAAAAGCAAATCGATTTAAATAGAGTGTATCTCGACGAGTCTTTTAAAAAGTATTAGTAACTTTTCATATCTTCTTTTCTTGTTTGATTCTAGACTGAATTCTTAGCTAGTGAAATTTATGAAAACACTATTTCAAGTCACTATTTATACTCTTGATCACTCAAAATCTATTTGGTCAATCTTCGAATGTAAAAATTAGCGGCAGTGTTTCAGATTTAAGCAAAATTAGACAATCAGATATTCCTGTAATTCTATTAGAAAATACTGATACTTTAATAGTTGTCAAAACAAATAAAAAAGGTGAGTTCGAAATTCTAACAACTTTTTCAGTTGATAACGATTATTATATTCTACTTGATGTACAATATAATAAAAATAAAACCATCCTTCATCTAAAAGGTGATACTATAATCGTCGACGAATATCAATTGGATTTATCAGTGCCGCGCTTGATTGAAGATCGGTTTGATAACGGAGCAAACTATGATTTAAATGAGGTTAATAATTATCATAATTTTGAAATAAATAATTTTAAACAAAAACTAATTCAATACCCTCAATTATGTATTGAATTCCGTCAATATGCGAATCCAGAAGAAAAAATGAAGATTCTAAAACGACGTATGAAAAATTTCAAAAAGGAATTGAATGATAGTGGTATTAACATGAAGCAAATATCTTTTTCAAACCTAATTTTCAAGCTAAATTCTACTGATAAAAAGTCAAGTATACAAGCCATTGTACTTTCAGTAGATGGTAATTGCAATAAATAAGTGAGAAAACATCCAATAAAGGTATTTTTGAATTCCATAATACTTCATCTATAACTATTAACTGTTAATATCCTTTTTAAAATCAATTGGAAAGTGCTTTGCAGAAGTGTATTTTTAGCTTATATTTGCGTTCAATTTATAGGTTTCCTAAGTTCAAATTGAAAAACTAATAATTAAATGCCAAAAGACAATTCTATCAAGTCCGTCCTTATCATAGGAAGTGGACCAATCGTAATCGGGCAAGCGTGTGAGTTTGACTATGCCGGTTCTCAAGCATCAAGATCTTTAAGAGAAGAAGGTATTGAAGTCACTTTAATCAATTCCAATCCGGCTACCATTATGACGGATAAAGTGACGGCAGATAATATTTATCTATTACCGTTGGAAACCGAATCTATTCTCGAAATATTAAGTAAGCATAAAATTGATGCTGTACTTCCGACAATGGGAGGACAAACGGCTTTAAATTTAGCTATTAAGTGTGAAGAACTAGGAATTTGGGCAGATCACAATGTACAGATGATTGGGGTAGATGTCAAAGCAATTGAAGTGACGGAAGACCGTGAGCAGTTTAGAGAGTTGATGGGGGAAATAGGAATTCCTATGGCACCTCAAATTACTGCAAAATCCTTTTTGGAAGGAAAAGAAATTGCACAAGAATTTGGTTTTCCGCTTTGTATCCGTTCTTCTTTTACTTTAGGTGGAGCAGGAGCAGCGATTGTTCATGATCCAGAAGAATTTGATACGTATTTAGAAAGAGGTTTAGAATTATCTCCTATCCATGAAGTAATGATTGACAAAGCGTTAATCGGATGGAAGGAATACGAATTTGAACTTTTAAGAGATGCTAATGATAATGTAGTTATCATTTGTACAATAGAGAATTTTGATCCATTAGGAATTCATACAGGAGATTCTATTACAGTTGCACCAGCAATGACATTGTCAGATACGACTTTCCAGAAAATGCGAGATATGGCCATCAAGATGATGCGTTCTATCGGTAATTTCTCAGGAGGTTGTAACGTACAGTTCGCTGTGAGTCCTGATGATAATGAAGATATTATTGCTATCGAAATTAATCCGCGTGTTTCTCGCTCTTCTGCGTTAGCATCCAAAGCAACAGGTTATCCGATTGCTAAAATTGCTTCAAAGTTGGCGATTGGCTATAATTTAGATGAATTAAAGAATCAAATCACCAAGACAACTTCTGCATTTTTCGAACCGACATTGGACTACGTAATTGTTAAAATTCCTCGTTGGAACTTTAATAAATTCCAAGGAGCTGATCGTCGCTTAGGATTACAAATGAAGTCTGTTGGAGAGGTAATGGCCATTGGTCGTACTTTTCAAGAAGCACTTCAAAAAGCATGTCAATCGTTAGAAATTGGTAGAAATGGTTTAGGAGCTGACGGAAAAGAATTAACCGATCAACGCGAAATTTTACATTCTTTAGAGAATCCATCTTGGAATCGTTTATTCCATATTTACGATGCCATCAAGTTAGGGATTCCATTCAAAACAATTCAAGAAAAGACAAAAATCGATATTTGGTTCTTAAAGCAAATTGAGGAATTAATTGATTTAGAACGTGATATCGAAAAATATCACTTAGAAAATATACCGAAAGAACTTTTATTCGAAGCAAAACAAAAAGGATATGCTGATAGGCAAGTAGCACATCTTTTAAGATGTTTAGAGTCAGAAGTGCATACGAAACGAGAAGACTTTGGTATTCAGCGCGTGTACAAATTAGTAGATACATGTGCCGCAGAGTTTGATGCGCAAACGCCATATTACTATTCTACATTTGAATACGAAAACGAAAGTATTGTTACTGACCGTAAGAAAGTGGTGATTTTAGGTTCAGGACCGAACCGAATTGGACAAGGTATTGAATTCGATTATTCATGTGTTCACGGTGTTTTAGCGGCAAAAGAATTAGGTTACGAAACCATCATGATTAACTGTAATCCAGAAACTGTTTCAACAGATTTTGATACTGCAGATAAGTTGTATTTTGAGCCTGTTTTCTGGGAACATATATTTGATATTATTCAACACGAAAAACCGGAAGGTGTAATCGTTCAATTAGGAGGGCAAACAGCTCTTAAATTGGCTGAAAAACTTCAAAGACACGGTATTAAGATTATCGGAACAAGCTACGATGCATTAGATTTAGCAGAAGATAGAGGTCGTTTCTCGAAAATATTAGAAGAAAATGATATTCTTTTCCCTAAATACGGAGTTGTTGAAAGTGCGGAACAAGCGATTGAATTATCCAAAGATTTAGGTTTCCCATTATTAGTACGTCCTTCGTATGTATTAGGTGGTCAGAAAATGAAAATCGTTATTAACGAAGAAGAATTAGAGCACCACGTAGTCGATATTATCGGTGAAATGGGAGCTAATCACATATTGTTAGACCATTTTATCGGTGGAGCAATTGAAGCAGAAGCGGATGCTATTTGCGACGGTGAAGATGTGTATATCATTGGAATTATGCAACATATTGAGCCCGCAGGAATTCACTCTGGAGATTCATATGCGGTATTACCTCCATACAATTTAGGTGATTTAGTGATGACACAGATTGAAACGATTACTAAGAAAGTCGCTTTAGCATTAAAAACAGTTGGATTGATTAATATCCAATATGTAGTGAAAGACGATAAAGTATATGTGATTGAAGCCAATCCAAGAGCTTCTAGAACCGTTCCTTTTATTGCAAAAGCTTATGACGAACCGTATGTGAAATATGCAACCGAAGTGATGTTAGGTGCGAAGAAAGTGAAAGATTATAATTTCAATCCACGTAAAGAAGGGTATGCGATTAAGATTCCAGTATTCTCGTATTCTAAATTTCCAGAAGTGAAAAAAGAATTAGGACCTGAAATGAAATCGACAGGTGAAGCCATTCGTTTTATCAAAGATTTGAGAGATCCATTTTTTACGGAAATATATTCAAAAAGGAATATGCATTTGTCGAAATAATGAAACGTCTTTGTCTTGCTGGATTAGTTGTTTTTTTTAAAAAAAACGGTGACATTTTATCGATTTCAAAATAAATGATTATTTCATTCAATTAAGTATCAATTACTTATGAATATGAAGAGATCGTAAATAGCAGAGAAAATATAGCATGTTAAAATTTAGAACGGTATTAATTGTCATTGGAGCATATGTTTTAATTCGTTTTCTTGGTCAAGTCCTACGTGCTAGAAAGGCAGCACATCAACAAGAACAAGACAAGAAACGAGAAAAAGCTATCAAGAAGCAAAAAGAATTTGTTCAAAAGAATGAAGGGAAAATATTCGTGATACCTTCTGAAACAAAATTGGATAATTCCGATGTGGAAGATACCAATTACGAAGATGTTTAAGAATAAAAAACGTTCAATGAGCTTTATTTCTGAATAGCTTATTATATTTACCTTTCTAAAATGAATTTTATGGATTTCAAAGGACTACTTAAAAAATACGGATTCCACTTATTGGCCGTAATTGGCTTTTTAATTATTGCTGCAACTTACTTTAAACCAGCACTTGATGGCTACGTGTTAAAGCAACACGACATGGATCAATATACGGGAGTCTCTCGTGAAATAATTGACTATAAAAAAATAGATGGTAAAACACCACTTTGGACAAACGCTCTGTTTAGTGGTATGCCTTCCGCTCAAATTCATGTCGATTATCCTGGGAACTTTTTTAAAACAAGTTTAAATTTCGCCTATAAGGTTTTAAATACACCCATTGGTTATCTATTCTTCTATATGCTTGGGTTCTATATTTTCGGATTATGTATAGGACTAAATAAATGGGTGAATATAATCGGCGCCATCGCTTTTGCTTTCTCGTCCTACAATATTATCATATTACAAGCGGGACACGTCACGAAAGCAAACGCCATTGCTTTTATGCTACCAACAATTGGTGGCTTTATTATGGCCTACACACGGAATATAAAATGGGGCGCCATCGTTTTTGGATTAGCGTTAGCAATGCAATTAACGGCTAACCATTTGCAAATAACCTATTATTCACTCTTCCTGTTTTTGGGACTTGGGATCTACTTTTTCATATCTGCTATCAAAAAAGGAGAGTTGAAGAAATTCTCCATGACATCCATTGCTGTCATTGCAACTGCTTTAATTGCTGTAATGATTAACATTGGTAATATTAAAGTCACGAAAGACTACTCAAAGTATACTATTCGTGGTGGAAATGATTTGACGATTAATGCAAACGGAACAAAGATAGACCAAAGTAATGAAGATGGATTAGACATCGATTACATTACAAATTGGAGTTATGGAGTGGGAGAGACGGCTACACTTTTATCTCCTTATGTAAAAGGCGGTACATCTGAAGCCGTTGCAGATTCTCCTTTTTCTGAAATCGTTGACAATGCTGATATTTCTCCAGAAGCGAGAGACTTTATTCAAAAATACTATGCTTATTGGGGGGAACAACCTTTCACTTCAGGGCCTGTTTACTTCGGTGTAATTGTTGTATTTCTAGCATTTTTATCACTCGTATTTTTAGAATCAAAAATAAAATGGGCTTACTTCGGTGTGGCATTGTTAACTATTGCACTTTCTTGGGGTAAAAACTTTATGGGATTGACGGAGTTTTTCGCACATCACATTCCTATGTATAATAAGTTTAGAGCCGTCACCATTATTTTAGCCATCACCAGTATGATCTTCCCAATTTTGGGTGCTTTGATATTGAACCAATTTTATAATGAACGAGCGAAACTAAAGACGCAAAGTAAGAAATTCTACATCGCAGCAGGAAGTTTCTTGCTTTTCTTATTGATTTTGAAATTCGTTGGTCTAAATGATGGTTATTTCTCCTCTACGGATAAACAACAATTTGCTTCAATGATTGGTTCTCAAGATCAACAAAAAGCAGGTTTAATGAAACAAATCATGTCCATGAGTGATGAACAATTAACTCAAAATGGTATTGATAAAAATAATCCAACTCAAATCAATCAAATAATTGACGCGCAAATTGAACGTAACTCAAAAGCTTACGATGTGAATGCGTTGAAGCAAGTACGAAAAGATATTTATAATTCTTCCATAAATCGTTCGCTGTTATTTGCGTTTTTAGCAATTGGTGTTCTAGCGTTATTATTTGTAACAGAAATTGACGTACGAATTGTACTAGCTGGCTTGGGTGTTTTAATTGCAGTGGACTTGATTTCGGTCGATTTAAACTATTTAAACAACGACGAAAATGACACCAATGGTGAATTCGTATTTTGGCAAGAGAAAAGCAATGCACTTTATCCAGAACTAGCCACTTCTGCCGATTTAAACATTCTAAATATGGAGGTTGCTGAAAAACCTGGATTGAATGGAATTTTGGAGAAAGCAGCAGTTTTAGGAAAAAGAGATGCGGAGTTACAAGGCTTTGATGATAACATAGCCATGAATAAAGCAATCGAATATGAAAAATTCAGAGCGTTGAATAGAAACACAAACTATCGTGTTTTAGATCTTTCGTCGAATCCATTTAATTCTTCGAGAACATCCTATTTCCATAAATCAATTGGTGGATATCATGGTGCCAAATTGAGAAGATATCAGAATTTGATTGAATTTCATTTTTCTGGAAATATCAATTTTAAAGTACTTGAAATGTTGAATACAAAATATATTATTCAACAAGATGGGCAAGTTCGTCAAAATCCAACGGCTTTAGGAAACGCTTGGTTAGTACGTGAAGTTAAATCATATGCTACGCCTGATGAGGAAATTCGGGCACTAGGAAACTCTTACACGATTGCACCAAAACCGATTGCTCAATTATTGATAAATGGAGAAGTGGTTCCAAACGCTACTGTTTCAGGGAATGAAAAAATTCAATTACTCGTTCAGAAAGATACGTTCAACGTTGTTATTCCAGCTGAACTTCAAAGAAATCTTAGCGCAGGATTTGACAATGTGACTGAAGCCGTTTTTGTAATGGACGTTAATAAAAAGACAGATTTCGTTCGTAAAGTAACACTAGAAAAAGATTCATTAAATTCCTTCCTACAATTAATGGACTTAACAGTACTATATAATTTTGAACCATCTACAGACGCCGTTATGTTAGCATCAGAAGCAAAGAAATTAACTTCTAAAACTTATTCTGGATTAGGGAAAGTTGAAATGACATCTTACCATCCAGAGAAATTGAAGTATGATTTCGAAAGTACGGAGAAACAATTAGTTGTTTTCTCTGAAGTCTATTATGAAGATGGTTGGAAAGCCTTTGTTGATGGAAAAGAAGTGCCAATCATTAAAACAGATTATTTATTGAGAGGCGTTGAAGTTCCAGCAGGAAAGCACAAAATAGAATTAGCCTATATCTATCCATTCTTTAAAACAGCCAATTTATTAGCAACTGCTGGATGTGGTTTGTTCGCTTTGTTGGTTGGATTTGGATTTTGGTCAGATAGACGTAAAAAGGAAAGTGTATGAAAACTATAATAACGTATGGAACTTTTGATCTTTTCCATGTTGGACATTTACGTTTATTAGAACGTTTAAAACAAATGGGTGATAGACTTATTGTAGCTGTTTCAACGGACGAATTTAATACTTTGAAAGGAAAGAAAACAGTTATACCTTATAGTGACAGAGCTAAAATAGTTGAAAATATTAAAGCTGTAGATTTGGTTATTCCAGAACAAAATTGGGAACAGAAGGTAACTGATATTAAAGAATATGGAGTTAATACTTTTGCAATGGGTGATGATTGGAACGGTAAATTTGATTTCTTAAAAGAGCATTGTGAAGTTGTTTATTTACCACGAACAGAAGGTATTTCAAGTTCAGAATTAAAGGAAAAATTAAAATATTTTGACAAATCACGTATTGAAGAACTGAAAAATGCACTAGAAATGGTTAGTTCTATTGTAGAGAAATTCAATTAATTATAGAGTAAATTAAGTAATCGTTCACTAGAGTTTCCATCCACATATTGATTGAACTTTGAGAGAACTTGTTCGTACTTTGCTACATATTCGGGTTCATTTTCCCAGGTATTTACGGTTAGTATTAAATTAAAAAGGTCTTCTTCATTAAATGCGAAAGGCCCTTGAAACTCAGAGTAATAATCGTAATATAAACCTCTACAGTTTTTAATATAATCTTCTAAATCATAAGGAAAATAGATAAATGGTTTCCGTGTCAACATGAAGTCAAAGAATACACTTGAGTAATCCGTTACTAAAACATCTATAAAAGGTAATAATTCATTTATATCATCCACTTTTTCAGAAAGGTCTAATATGTTTGAAAGATCTTGCGGAATTTGCAATGTTTTTTGCCAAGGATGTTTTTTAATGATTAATAAAATATTTAAAGCTTTCAATTTTTCATTATAAATTGTCAAATTATCAGAGAATGGTTTGACAGTGTAAGAATCATCTCGGAAAGTAGGTGCATATAATGTGACTCGATCATAATTTTTAAAATTAAATTCATTTTGATAGTTTTTCAAAGCTAAGTCTTTATGAAATAAAACGTCATTTCTTGAATAGCCAACAATGGCAACTTTTGGATTTTCAAAAGCTCTCGCGTTAATTGTTTTGATTTCTTCTGAAGTTGCCAAGATTAACTTGAATTTCTGTCTAGAAAAAAAATGAATTGTTTTTAGGAATTTATAGAGTAAACTTCTTTGGTTGGAGGCTAAAGGTAAACTAGAATTTTGTCCTTGAGCATCAATTCCAACTTTCTTGAGAGGAGAACCATGTGTGGTCTGAATAAAATTGAATCGTCCAAAAATACTTTTAGTATAATATACATCAAAAGAAGATTTTTCAATAAACATATATTTCGCACGTAAAATTTTCCAAAAGCCGTGTAAAGAATACGGATCAATAAAAGGTATACTTAAATTTCGGAGCTCATCTTGTTGTGTTTTACTTTTCGATGACCAATAAAATTCAAGTTCCCGTTCATTATTTTTCATTAAATATAAAAGCAAATATTTTGGGTTGCCCTGAAATTGTTTAGCATCACCAGCACCGCAAATAATCAATTTTTTCTTTTTAGGAACAATATACGAGAGAGCAAATAAAATGGAAAATATTATGTAGTTCTTCATTTAATAAATTGATTTTTAATACCAAAGTCTTGATTCAACACTTTTTAAATAATCTAATGCCTCTTGATTTATGGTCTGTCGTGGATGGTTTTTTGGAATACTACAGATTTCTCTCCATATTTTAAAATACTGTATAATGTTAAAGTTACTTTTCAACAAAAAAAATAAACTCCAGATAAATGTAGTAGTATAAAAATACTTTTTCGGAAGAAATTTCCAAACAACGACAGATTTATTGTACCACATCATCTTTAATTTTTGAAGATTTGTAATTCTTCCTGTAGGAGATTCTTTATGAAGAACTTTTATGGTATTGTCATACGCTAGTTGATATCCAGCATTAATAACACGATAACTTAAATCATACTCTTCCATTCCATAAAAAAAGTTCTCGGGATAAAAACCTGTTGAACTGAAGAGATCTTTTTTCATCAAATGAGCAGCGCCAATAAAATAATTTGTCAGAAACCAATCTTTGTCTTTATTGAGTTTATATTTTTTATGAGGAAAAGCATTTTTTTGACGTTCATTTGTAGCATAATAATAAATGTTCAACGTAATTATTGCTACTTTAGGATTAAATTCTTGTTTATCAAATAATTGACTTGATTTATATAATGCATCCTTGTCAGAAAAAATGACATCATCATCAAGGACTAATAACAATGGGAAGTTAGCTCGTTTAATAAGATAATTTCTTCCTCTTGCAACACCTAAATTTTCAGAATGATCAATATAATTTATTTTTAATTCAGGATGTTCTTTTATATACATTTCAACTATATCGTAAGAAACCGTTGAATTATTATTTAAGAGTAAAATTTCCCCAACACTTGAATCATAATTTATTTGCGTACATAAATTTTCAAGAAGTTCAAGTGTATCTTCTGGTCGGTTGTATGTAATTATTAAAACACTTAATTTTTGAGGCATATATGAATTAATATTATTTATCACTTATTAATAATATGTATAAATCCATGACAATTTGCATTATTTGAATTCGTACAACCTAATTCTTTTGAAATAATACGGTAAAAGTAAATGCCATCAGACAATTTTTCACCATTAAAATTCTTTCCTTCAAAACGCGTGTTGTTATTACTCATTTCATAAACATTATTCCCCCAACGATTTAAAATATCAATTTTTATGGTTACGCAAGGATTGTTTAGATAGGGTAGCTCAAAATAATCGTTTATTTGGTCATCATTTGTTGTGATAACGTTTGGTATTTGGATATTTCCAATTTCAAGTGTATTATCAATTAAAATTTCAGTAGAAGCTATGTTTTCACAGCCAAAAGTATCTGTAACAGTAACTGTGTAAACTCCTGTTGCCAGGCTAATTATTTTTGATGAATCACTTCCAGTGGACCATAAATATGTATTCTTTGATTCGGTATTTAATGCAGTCACATTTGCTTCACCTAGAGTTCCTGAACAACTGACGTCTGTTTTATTGATTTCTAACTCTAATTTTTCTCTAACATTTAAGGTTTTTTGAATTGAAGCCGCACATTCATTTGAAGTAGGTGTAAACGTATAGATTGTTGAGCTATTTGGATTCATTGTTGGCGACCAAGTTCCTGAAATATTATTATTAGATATTGCAGGTAAAGTAATTGTTTTACCATAACAGATAGTGTCAAAATCATTGAAAATTGGTTCAACTGGTTGTTTTATATTAACGGTGATAGTATCAAAGACATCACAACCATTCAAATTATAGTTTACAAAATAATCAGTAGTTGTTGTTGGTGATATAGAAAGAGAAGAGCTATTTCCTAACCCATTATTCCATGAGTAAGATCCATTTGTTGGGGAACCAACTGCTGTTAAAACTACATTTTTGCCCGAACATATAGGATTATTAGGAATAGTGATTTCAACGGTTGGAATAGGGTCTATGGTAATTGTAAAGGTTTTGTTTTCTCCTATACAACCATCTTTTTCAGGTGTTATCGTGATAGTTGCAACAATCGGTGAAGTACCGTTATTAATTCCTTGGAACGAATAAATAGTATCTACTCCATTGCTGTTCAAACCTATCGAAGTGTTATTATTGGACCACTTAAACGTTGCATCTTGCGTTCCGTCAAACGCTATAAAACTAATCGTATCACCTGAACAAAAAGTTTGATTTTGAATAGGCAGTACATTTGGCGCTCCTTGTCCTGTTAAAGAAACATTTAGATTAGATGTGGATGAACAAAATCCATTACTAATTGAAATATTATTATAAGATCCTGCGGAAAGATTGCTTATGGTTGCTTTTCCGTTGGTAATCGTTACGTTTAAAAATGTACCACCGTTATATGTTAAGGTGTAATTTCCATCTGTTACACCTGTAAAAATTAATGAGAATTCGCCGTTTTGTGAACAATCGTTAGGATTGTGTACAGAACCATTAACAATTGAGATTGTAGGCACATGATGAATAGTTTGATTCATACTGTTATTGCAACCGTTCGGAAATGAAGGTGCATTATTAATGCATTCTTCTTGTGTGTCGGTAGGTTGATATGGATTGTTATTAGTATCTAAAAGTGTAGGATTTGTTGCATCAGGATCGTTAACATCATTCGGTCGTAAGATATTTGCTATTACCAATGAATTAGTTAATCCACTTGTTGTTACGACAGCTTTAATCGTGTATGTAACTTCACAACCATTTGGTAAATTTAGAAGAGAAGAATAGGTATTTGATATTCCATTGAAAGTTAAAGTTTGAGCTTCACTACCACAACTACCATTATTAAAATTAGTTTGGTTGGCATCACTCAAATTTGTAGATAATACAAACGAAAATTTAGCATCATTAACATCCGATGGTCCGTTGTTCTTAATCTTAACGGTATATGTTATTTCATCACCTGTTTGTATGTCACAATCATTTTTATCTGCTGTAATATTGACTTTTAAATCAGCTTTTTTTGCAAAAATTTGTATTTGAGAACTGCTTGGTGATTTTAAATAGGTCCATGTGTCCATCCCCATATTATCACCTTGTCCACTCCAATTATATGTAGGATAATTATCATAACCCCATTTATGACCGTTCAAATTACTTGATATTCCTGACAAATTAACAGTAGGGTTTGCATTTGGTCCTCCATAAGTATTCACTAATGGAATATCGTAATCGTTCCAAAAAACAGTATCTGACTCTATAGAAGTAAACGTTTGATTATATCGTTCAATGATTATTCCATTTGGATTTAATTCCATATCAAAAAAGGGAAAATGAACTTCGCCTAAATTAAATTCAATTTTAACATCGGAAGCGCCTACAGGTAATTCTAAACCATTACCGTCTTTTCCATCAAAATAAATTTGATTTGTTCCTACAGAAGCTATGCCGTTTATAACTCGAGTTGTATATGTTTGAGTTCCTATTGCTGGACTAATCGTTATAGTATAATTTCCACCGTTTGAACTGTTAAATAGGATATAGCCACCTTTATTAGTTGCAATTTGGTTGGGCGTAGTTTCTGCACCGATAAAAGAAAGATTGTTAATAGATGCTGGTTGTTGATTAAAGAGCCACGTATTTTGTCCAGGTGCTTGTCCACCTATAGCTGTCGCAGGCATATTTATATCGGGAATATTATAAAATATTTTATGCGTTGTTGTAAATTGATCATCAGGAAGCCTTGGGTCATGGTATCTTGCAGCAATCCATTGTGAACTTTGCCCACTTATGTTAATGCTTTTGTAGATCGGTTGGTCAGGCTGGTTAGGTTGATGAAATCCTCTACTATTAACCATGAAAGAAAAAGCAATTCCATTTTGCCCATTTGTATTAACATTATAAACAAATCCATCTTTGGTAAGCACTTTAAGTTTAGTGTATAAACCACCATTATATGGTGATTGTGTAGACATTGGCATTTCCATGACGACATTATAATAGTAAACTCTTCCAGAAATCCAGTTTGTTTGAGATGCATCACAAACGGAAACGTCCCATGCTGCCAATAAATTGGTATTAGTACTCTGTACCCAATTTCCATTTGCTCCAAAATTACCTATATTACCTGTATATGTTGGTAAAGCTGATGCGTTTGTTTTAAGTAATACTTTATAAATACCAGAGGTCGAAGCTTGGAAGTAAACACCATTATATTGATTTCCAGTAGCGGATTGAGACGGAAAATGTGGTCCGCTGAGTTCACTTAATCGATTAGGAATTTTTCCGATAGTAGCATTTGAAAAATTTAATGTAACGGGATTTCCCGATGGATCGAATAATTCAATTAAAGGTATAGTTGAATTATTTAATCCTTGAAAAGATGTTGCCATTGAAATCCACTCACCTGAATTAACATAAACATAATGTTCTCCTTGTGTAGGAAATGGAAGTGCAAAGCTAGAATATAACCCTGAATATAACCACGCACGAGAACCTTGTGCTCCAGCTGGGTATAAATCTTTTGATCCTTCGGCAAAGGAAAAGTTTAATGTAAAAAAAAGAATAATAAAAATTAATAATTTAAATAGCATAATATTCAATAGATTAACAATAAATCAACAATAAATCAACAATAAATAGTAAAACTCAATACATACAAAAATAAGAAAAATTTGGTTATACTAAATATTTTGTGAATCGAATATAAGATAAATATTCTTTACTTTGTCAGATAAAAGTATTTAAAAATGGTATTCATAGTTTTTTTTTAGGAGAGATTTTGGGCATAACTAAAGACTTTGCTATTACTAAAATTGAGAAAAACGAATTAGAGAAAACGATTAATATCCATATTGAATATTTACCGAAGACTTATTCAAAGAATGGAAAAGAGTGCGCTATTTATGACCGTACTCTTGTTGGCAAATGGCAACATTTAAACTGGTTTGAATACAAATGTTATTTGATTGGTTCTTTGCCTAGATACATTGCTGAAGATGGAAAACCAAAGGTTATCGACATTAATTTTGCTCCACCTCAAAAAGGCTATACGCACTTGTTTGCAAGAGAAATTATTTACGCACTAAAAAAAGTACGAGTACAATCAACCGTTGCAGATTTATTCAATACAACTGATTATATCGTCAGAAGTATAATGGAATCGGCGGTTGGGAACGGATTAGAGGAACGCGGTTTAGTAAAGGATTTTAAGAACATCAGTTTAGATGAAAAGGCTTACACAAAGGGACATCATTATGCAACCATTTTGATAGATGGTGATACCAATACTGTGTTGGATATGGTCGAGGGAAGAAAAGAAGAGGATACTAAGAAACTATTTATAAATGTGAGTGGAGAAACTAAGCAACCGCAGCTAAACAGAGTGAATATGGATATGTGGAAGCCATTTTTGAATACGATAAAATCTATCGCTCCACAAGCTACAATAGTGCACGATAAGTTTCATTTATTCAAGATGTTATCGGAAGCTATTGATAAAACAAGAAGGAAAGAGGTGAAAAACAATCCCCAACTAAAAGGACAGAAATATACCGTTTTGAAAAATGCTGATAATAGAACAGAAAATCAGCAATCTATATTTGAACAATTGATAAAAGACAATTTAAAAACCTCTCAAGCGTGGCTAATACGCGAGAATTTTAAAGGAGTGTTTACGGATAAACAAAATGCACTAACTTTTTCAATTCATGCAGTAAATAAAGTTATTGCCACATTCGACAGACACTTAAAAGGGATAATTAATGCAATAATCACCAGTACTTCTAGCGCAAAACATGAAAATAAAAATGGAGCCATTCAATCAGTCATTGCAAAAGCAAGAGGATTTAGAAATTTTGAACGATTTAGGATAAATACACTATTCTATTTTGGAAATTTAAACCTCGTTCCACAAAATATTTAGTAATGCCATAAATAATTATTTTCAATTAATGGTTAAGAAAATTAGATTATAAATAGCTTGATAATATTTATTTAAAAATTACATCTATATTTTAAACAAAGACATAAAAAAGCCGGATTAATTTCTTAACCCGGCTTTAATAAATTATTTTAATTAGCTCATTGCAAATCTCTCGAAAGAGGTAACAGTTAAGCCTTTTTCAACACTATTTAAGAAATCAGCAACAGATAATTTATTATCTCTTACGAAATCTTGACTAAGTAATGTATTCTCTTTGAAGAATTTGTTTAATCTTCCCATTGCAATTTTCTCAGCCATATCAGCAGGTTTTCCTTCTTGAATAGCCAATTCTTTTCCAACTTCGATTTCTCTGTCAATCATTTCTTGACTGATACCATCTTTGTTGATTGCGATAGGAGACATTGCAGCAATTTGCATCGCTACTTGATGTCCAGCATCTAAAATTGATTCACTAGCACTTTTGTTTAAACCAACTAAAGTAGCCAATTGATTTCCTGGATGATTGTATGCTATAACAGTTTCAGCTTTTACAATAGCATATTTAGAAAGATCTAATTTTTCACCAACAACACCAACTTGTTCAATAATCTTTTCTGCAACAGTTTGTCTGTCATCGTATGGTAAAGCATTCAATTCATCTAAATTAGCTGGTAATTTGCTAATTGCTATATCTACAAGAGATTGAACAAAATTAACATAGCTATCGTTACGTGCAACAAAGTCAGTCTCACAGTTCAATGTTAAAATAACACCTAACTTATTATCGCTAGTCGTTTGTGCAACGATTAAACCTTCTCGAGCCTCATTGTCACCGCGCTTCGCAGCAACTTTTTGTCCTTTTTTTCTTAGTATATCGACTGCAGCTTCAAAGTCGCCATCGGCTTCTACTAAAGCATTTTTGCAATCCATCATTCCTGCACCAGTTTGGGTGCGTAATTTATTTACATCAGCAGCTGTAATTGCCATAATCTTTCTAGTTTTTAAAATTCAAAAATTAAGCTTCTTTCGTATCTTCTTCTGGAGCGTTGTCTTCTGCTACTGCAGTTTTTTCTTCTGCTTTAGCAGTTTTAGCTTCCGGCTTAGAAGTTTTAGCTTCTACTTTAGTTGCTTTTTCTTCTGCTTCGTCTCCATCTTCTTTATCAGAAACTTTATCTTTCATGTTTTTTCTTTCTTCCAATCCTTCTTTGATTGCCTCAATAACAGTATCTAAAATAATTGTAATTGATTTAGATGCGTCATCATTTGCTGGAATAGGGAAGTCTACTAATTTTGGATTAGTATTCGTATCCACTATTGCAAAAATTGGAATATTTAATTTCTTAGCTTCTTTTAAAGCGATATTCTCTTTCAAGATATCAACAATAAAGATAGCTGCTGGTTGACGAGTCATATCTGCGATAGAACCGAAATCCTTTTCTAACTTCTCACGTTGACGTGTTTTGAACAAACGCTCTCTCTTAGACAAAGTCTCCCAAGTACCATCAGTTCTCATTTTATCAATAGTAGTCATCTTACGGATTGATTTACGAGTAGTTTGGAAGTTAGTTAACATTCCACCTGCCCATCTTTCAGTAATGTACGGCATGTTTACAGTTTTAACACGCTCTGATACTATTTCTTTAGCTTGTTTTTTTGTTGCAACAAAAAGTACTTTTTTACCAGATTTTGCAATCTGATTCATTGCAGCACAAGCAAGCTCTAAATGAGCTATTGTCTTATTTAAGTCTATTATATGAATACCTTTGCTTTCAGCAAAAATATAAGGAGCCATTGCTGGGTTCCATTTTCTTTTTTGGTGTCCAAAATGAGCACCTGCATCTAATAAATCTTGAAATCCTATTTTTAACATTTTTTCTTTTTTAAATTGTTTACGTTCCTTTAGTAATCAGCTCGTCAAGGGATCAGTCATAGACTGACAATACTTGAGGCTTGGATACTAAACAACCGATAAAAATAATTTCTAATCTCTTAACGTTTAGAGAATTGGAATTTCTTACGAGCACCTGGTTGTCCTGGTTTCTTACGCTCCACCATTCTTGGGTCACGTGTCATTAAACCTTCTGCTTTTAATAATGGCTTGTACTCAGCATTAATATCTACTAATGCTCTAGCAATACCTAAACGAATAGCTTCAGCTTGTCCATTTATTCCACCACCTTTCACGTTAACCATAACGTCATATTCATTAACAGTCTCTGTTAATTCGAATGGACGATTAAGTTTGTTTTGCAATAAAGCAATTGGGAAAAATTCTTTAAAATCCTTCTTGTTTACCAAAATATTACCTGAACCTTTTTTCAAGTAAACTCTAGCAACTGAAGTCTTTCTTCTTCCTAATGAATTGATCACTTCCATAATTAATTTTTAGTGTTTAAAGTAATAACTTCAGGCTTTTGAGCTTCTTGCTTGTGCTCAGATCCTGCATAAACTTTAAGGTTTCTAAATAATTGTCTACCTAATGTATTTTTAGGCAACATACCTTTGATAGCTTTTTCTAAAACTCTTTCTGGTTTTTTCTCTAAAACCTCTTGAGCACTTAGAAATCTTTGTCCTCCAGGGTATCCAGTGTAACGAACGTATTGCTTGTCCGATAATTTGTTCCCTGTGAAAACAGCTTTAGCAGCATTAACAATGATAACATTATCACCGCAATCTGCATGTGGCGTATAATTGGGCTTTCTTTTCCCACGAATTATACTAGCCACTTCACTTGCTAAACGACCTACTGTTTGGCCTTCAGCATCAACTAATACCCACTTCTTTCCAGACGTTGCGGTATTAGCGGATTTTGTTTTGTAACTTAGTGTATCCACAATAATTATTAATTTAAATAAGACATTTACCCAAAATTGGGAGTGCAAAGATATAACAAATAGAATTTATTAACAAGTGTTCATAAAAAATATTCATCTATAATTTGTTGATAAGTGTGAAAATTGATTTATTAACAAATAAATAGACCGATTTTGAACGCATCAGATAATTATTTAAAAACTCTCCTTAGTTTAAAATATTTCGTTCATCATCAAATTTTCGATATGATATGGCAACAGAAACACCTGCAAGCAGTATCATGATGAAAAAAGAAATAATCAATAGAATCCAATCGATATTTCCCGCAAGAATAGCTTTCATTCCTAATACTACATTTACAACAGGAATACTCGCTGTCATCAAGTTGAGGGAAATCCCCGGAATCATTCCAATAACAGCAATCATTATAAAAACAATATTCAAAGGAGTAATGATACTTTGTGCTTCTTTGAATGATTTTGCATTAATCGATATAGGAATCATTACTCCAGCAAATAAAACGACTAACGGAAAAAGAAGAAATAATAATAAAATAATCGATTGCGGTGTAAACATACCGTAAATAGCATCAATTATATGTGGATCTTCTACTATGTTAAATACCTTCAAAGATAAAAATATACCGAAAAGGGTAAAACAAGCAGCCATAAATCCAGATAATACGACAACTCCCATTTTACCTAGTAATATTTGCCATCTTGTGACGGGGGTAGTTAATAAAGTTTCAAATGTACCACGTTCTTTTTCACCCGTAAACAAATCAATGCATGGATACATACAACCAATGAATCCGAAGACGATGAATATATATGGAAGGAAACCTCCAACTAAATTCCCCATTGTTTCTTGATCACTCGCTATATTGACATAGTCGTAAATATAAGGTGTCAAAGCTTGTTCATCTATTTTTGCTTTTTGAAAACGTTCGGCCTGAGCCATTTTAAAAATAGCATCGTTAATCATTTTTGCTTTATCCGAAACACCAATTTCAGACATTTTATAATAGATAGGAATAGTAAGCGTCTTCATTGCTTGTTCAGAAGCTGTAAAATCAGCAGGAAATAACATTCCAAATTGAATACTATCCGCTTCAATTTGTCTCTTTAACTGAGAGGAATCTGTAAATCGAATTACTTTAAGTTTTCCAAATTCTTTGGGTAAATTTTCAAGACGTAACAAATAAGGTTCAATTTCGTGCCCGCCAATGACGCCAATATGCATCACTTTTTTGTTTAAAGAGTCTTCTATTGTATGCTGAATTTTAAACATGACGGAGAAGATAATAGGGAAGAGTAGCATCGGAATAACAATCATAGACATAATTGTTTTACGATCCCGAAGTGTTTCTTTCAGTTCTTTTTTGAAAATGGTAAAAATCATAAATTGGCGTTTTGAACTTGAGCAATAAATTCTTCTGTGATATTAGGCTTTGTCATTTGAGCTTTGAAATTTTCAAATGTGTCGTTGAAAATTAACTTTCCTTTATTCAGAATAGCTAAATCATCACATAACAATTCTACTTCACTCATAATATGGCTAGAAAAAATAACTGTTTTTCCTTGTGCTTTGCAATCTCGTATAAGTTGAATAATACTATCCGCTGAAATAACATCTAAACCATTTGTCGGTTCATCAAAAATAACGACGTCAGGATTATGAATCATTGTTCTACAAATAGATACACGTTGTTTCATACCTGTACTGAGTTTTCCAATGCGTTTATTGGCAAACTCATGAATATCAAATAAATCAAAAAGGTATTTTTTACGCTCTTCGAATGTATCTTTATCCATACCGTATAAGTCAGCAAAGTATTTTACTAATTCATTGACGGTTAATCGTGCGTACATTCCTGTTGAGCCAGTCAGGAACCCCATTATTTTACGCGCCTTTTGTGGCGATTGAATTACATCGATTCCATTTACTTTTATAGAACCACCTGTGGGTTTGTAAATCGAAGCGATCATTCGTAAAATAGTTGTTTTACCAGCTCCGTTTGCACCTAATAAAGAGAAGATTCTTCCTGGTTGACAAACAAACGACACGTCATCTACGACAGTAGTTTGCTTTTCTTCCGTCGATAATTCGCGACGCTGTTGTTTAGTTAATTGGAATTGTTTGGATAGTCCTTGTATTTCTATCATAATTACATACCTAGAATTAGTAATTCAATGTCTTTGTATTTCAAATTAAATATTTCACCTAAAACTTCACTGGTTAAGGTTCCTTTGTACATATATACACCACTTCTAAATCCATGGTTGAATTTTATATACTCTTGACAGCCTCCAGAGTCACCAATTTCCAATAGAATAGGAGAGAAGATGTTGGATAATGCAAAGGAAGCAGTACGAGAAACGCGTGAAGCTATATTAGGAACGCCATAATGTATGACACCATGTTTAACAAAAGTTGGTTGACTGTGGTTAGTAATTTTTGATGTTTCAAAACAACCGCCTTGGTCAATGCTAACATCTACGACAACTGATCCCGGTTTCATTTCTTTAATCATTATTTCAGAAACGACACAAGGTGTTCTTCCTAATGACGCTCTGATAGCTCCAATAACAACATCTGCTCGTCTAATCGCTTTGGCAAGTACTTTTGGTTGTAAAACAGATGTGAAAACACGCGTTCCGAGGCTATTCTGCAATCTTCTTAATCGGGAAAGAGAACCGTCGAAAACCTTAACCGAAGCCCCTAATCCTATTGCCGCTTTTGTTGCAAATTCAGCAACAGTTCCAGCTCCAATAATCACAACTTCTGTTGGTTGTACACCTGCAACGCTACCCAACATAATTCCTTTTCCTTTATTGTAAGAAGAAAGTAGTTCTGCTGCAATTAATATAGAAGTAGTTCCTGCAATTTCGCCCATTGTTCGAACTACAGGGAAAATTCCCTCGTCATCTTGTATGTAGTCCCAGGCGACAGCTGTGATTTTTTTCTGCATGAACTTTCGTAAAATCAATTCCGATTCTTCATTTAATTGAATAGAAGAAATTAATGTTTGATTTCCTTTCATCAATTCAACTTCACTTTCAGTAGGAGGAGATATCTTAAGAATGATATCACATTGAAAAATTTCTTCTGTACTATAGGATATTTCAGCTCCAGCCTCGGAGTATTCGTTGTCTGAAAAATTGGATAACTCACCCGCTTTCGTTTCAATTTTCACTCGATGCCCGTTAGATACTAGCAGAGAGACTGCTTCGGGAACTAAAGCAACACGCTTTTCTTGATAGGATGTTTCCTTGGGAATACCTATGTATAGCGATCCTTTTTTGCGCTTAATTTCCAAGCACTCTTCTTGAGGCATTAAGGCACTACCTTTAAATAAGGTCTTAAGTAATTCAGGGTCTGTTGCCATATTCTATGAAACTATTTTATAAATGTACAGAAAGTTATTTAAGAAAAATAAAATCGATGCTTATTTTTTTAGTGTGTTAATAGTAATTCCATATAATCTTGATTTCTCAAGTCTATTTCCCATCCATGAGCATTAAATTTCTCTTGTATAATAGCGTTTGAAATAAAGGGATTCAAGCAGTACAAGGTAACGGTTTTGGAACAATCTTTTTGCACTGTTAGCTTTGATTTTTCAACATAATCTTTGGAGATTTCTCTTAAATCCAATTGGTTAATAAATGAAAGAATATAATCAATTTGAAAATCAAATTCAGGAGCGATACAAACAAGTTGAATTTTGTCACTGTTCTCATTGTAGGCAACTGCTATAAAAGTTGATTTTCTAAAGTAAACAATTGCTTGACTATCACCATTGTACAACTGCAATGTATTACATTCTATGTGCATTTCAAATGCAGCACTCAATTGCTCGTAGAGAAAGGCAAACTCGGCTATTTTTCCGTCAGCGTAAGTTGAGTCTCCTTCAATTTCATAAAGTACTTCTTGATTGTAGCGCTCAACTAAGTCATTAAATTCATCCTTCGAAATTTTATCCTTATTAACTGAAAATGGTCTAATGTAGCGGTGATTCGTAGTATATATATAACGATGACCAACATTTGGTATTATCATTCTCTTTAATAGATAATATCCTATTTTTTGAGGAGTAATGAACGATTTGAGTAAATCCATTTTTATGCTTTAAACAGTTACTAATATATGAAATAAATTTCATTTTAACGAATAGGCGAAGAGCTTCTGGAAAATATAGAAGATTATTATCCCTTATAAATTTTCAAAATTAGGGATATCATCTAGTTTAATAACCAATTTTTTCTTGCTATCTATCTGTAATACAATATGTTCTAAGCCATTGCTTAAAAATAGGTAATCAGTCTTTAATTCCTGATTGTAATGTGCTGCTTGTTCAAATGTCAATAGTGAAATAGGAACGTCGGGTGCCTTACATTCGATAATAATTCGAGGTTGTGCATTTCTGTCGTAGGCAACTAAATCACATCTTCTAAAGAGTTGATGAACGTGTATTCCGTGCTCAATTTTTAAAAGACTTTCAGGATAATTGCGAAAGGCCAATAAAAAATGAATAATATGTTGACGCACCCATTCTTCAGGTGTGAGTTTTAGTTTCTTCTTTCGTAGCAAACATACCACGTAAACGATGTCTTTCGACCTAGAGAGTTTCAATGGTGCGACAGGAAGATTTAGGGGCGTTAACATTATCCTACAATTCCTTTTGAAGCTAGATATTCATTCAGTTGGTCAATATCTGTGTAGAGTACTTCCCTCGCTTTACTTCCTTGATGAGGACCAATAATTCCATACGCTTCTAACTGATCGACAATTCTTCCTGCTCGGTTATAGCCTAATTTCAATTTACGTTGTAATAAACTAGCAGAACCTTGCTGACTCATTACAATAATTCGAGCACCGTCAGCGAATAAAGGATCTATGTCGTTGGCGTCGAAATCATCTGCATCGCTAGTACCACCTTCTCCCACATATTCAGGTAATAACAGTGCTTCTGGATAGGCTCTTTGAGAACCAATAAATTCACAAATTGCTTCTACTTCAGGGGTGTCTACAAATCCACACTGTAAACGAATTACGTCGTTTCCGGTCGAGATTAGCATATCTCCCATACCAATTAGCTGGTCAGCACCATTAGCATCTAATATTGTTCGAGAGTCAATTTTTGACTGAACACGGAAAGCAATTCTAGCAGGGAAGTTGGCTTTAATCATACCTGTAATGACATTTACAGAAGGTCTTTGAGTAGCTACAATTAAGTGAATACCAACCGCTCGAGCTAATTGTGCAATTCGAGCAATCGGATTTTCAATCTCTCGTCCTGCTGTCATGATTAAGTCAGCAAACTCATCAATTAAAACGACAATATACGGTAAATAGCGATGTCCTTTTTCAGGATTTAATCGACGCTTAACGAATTTAGAGTTATATTCTTTAATCGTTCTTACTTGTGCTTCTTTCAATAATTCATAACGCGTATCCATCTCAATACAAAGCGAGTTCAAGGTGTTAACCACTTTTGATGTATCGGTGATAATGGCGTCTTCAGCATCTGGTAATTTCGCTAAGAAGTGACGTTCTATTTTATTGTATAATGTTAATTCAACTTTCTTGGGATCGACCAAAACAAACTTCACTTGAGAAGGATGTTTTTTGTATAAAATAGAAATTAATATCGCATTTAATCCAACTGATTTACCTTGACCTGTTGCTCCAGCAACTAATAAGTGAGGCATCTTCGTCAAATCAAAAGTATAGGTTTCATTCGTGACCGTTTTTCCTATAACAATTGGTAATTCATAATCTGAATTCTGGAATTTCTCTGAAGCAATCAACGAACGCATAGAAACCATTTCTCTGTTGCGATTTGGAACTTCAATACCAATCGTTCCTTTTCCTGGGATAGGGGCAATGATACGAATTCCAAGTGCTGCTAAGCTTAAAGCAATATCATCTTCTAGGTTTTTAATTTTAGAAATACGCACACCTGGCGCAGGTACGATTTCGTACAATGTTACAGTTGGTCCAACAGTAGCTTTTATTTTTGAAATTTCTATTTTATAATTCTGAAGTGTCTCTACAATTCTATTCTTATGCTCTTCAAGCTCATTTTTATCAACATTATGAGAGTTACCGCCGTAATCTTTTAATAAATCAAGAGAAGGTAACATGTAGCCAGATAAGTCAAGCGTTGGGTCAAATTCGCCATAACTTTGGCGTAACTTATCTGCTTCATCGTCAGATAAAACTTCATCTGGATTTTCATTCACTTCAATTTCAAAATCATCGCTACCATATTCATCTTCTACCGATGATTTCACAACGCTTTTATCGCTTATTGGCGAACTATTTTTAACAGTGAATTCAACGCCTTCATCATCCTGATCCTCTTCTTCATCTTCATCAAAGTAGATCGGGGCAACAGGATTTTCCTTTTTTATTTCATTTTCCTTAATAGGGTTGATAATATGAAAATCGTCAGCGTTACTTTGATTAGAAGTAGTTGCACTTTCGGATTCATCTTCATCCTCCAAACTATTTCTTTGAAATGAAGCCATCATATCTTTAAAATTGAAATTAAAGAACGCTACACTTGCGATATAAAGAATTAACAATTGGATGAAAATATTTCCAATTTTACCAAGTGTTAAGTTAAACCAACTATTGACGTAAAAACCAAATGTTCCACCTAGATAATTAATGTGTGAAGCGAATAAGCCCAAGAATAGTGCCCCCCAAAACATAAAGAAAATACTAATGAAAGTAGTCTTCTTTAATGGAAAGCGGTTGTATTTATATCCAAAGGTATTGTAAACACCGAAAAGTAATAGTAAAAATGGAATCGCAAATGAAGTAGCTCCCACCCAACGATAAACCAATAAATGAGAGAACCAAGCACCGAATTTACCTAACCAATTCTGCATCTCTTCCGTGTCTGTCTCCAAAATAAAACTCCAAAATCCTTTGTTAATCACTTTATTTTGATCGACTTGCCATGTAAACATATAGGAAAATATAGAGAGAAAAAAGAAGACACCTAAAATCAATAAAACGCCCCCAATAATTGCTCGTGAGCGTTTAAATTCGTAACGTGCTAAAAAACGAGTCAACGGATTTTTGGCATTCAACCGGTCGTTATCCGCGGTTGTCATACTTTTCTTCTTCTTGTCCGTTTTGGTCGTTTTATCGTCTTCTACTGCCATTGTATTACCTTTTGTTACGTAAGCTTAAATTCATTTTATCTAGGCAATATTGAAAATAGTTACAATTCAACACTAGATAAACAAGTAAATTTACTCAAAAGAAGCTTTTTAATAAAAATGCCACGAAAGAAACATCAACAATGAATTGTTAAAGACACGAATTTATATGTGTCAAACAATGTTCATCAACAATTAGAGGTGCTATTCTGAAGGAGGTTGTTGAAGTAGAATAAAGTCATCCATCGAAATAATTTTAAAGATAACTGGAATTTTAAACAACTCAGAATTCAACTCTTTTTCTTCTACTTTTACAGCTCTATATATTAGTTTAGATTCCTCATTTACAGTTACTTTGTATTCTGCAGGTAAACCAATTAATGAAGTCGATAGATTAAGATACTTAGGATTTATTTTAGGGAAATAGTATAAGGTATCAACTTCTCCTTCTGGATAAATACGTTTCATTCGCTTCACGACATAACCATCTAATTTTCTTTTTCCACCCATTTTTTTTGTAGTAAAATGAATCGTCACACTGTCATTATCGTATTGCTTAATTGCATAAAAATTATCGTCACTTTTCAATAAAACGTACGATTTCTTTTGATTCAAATTTCGAATAGTCGTTTGACCACCAAAACTATCTGAATTAGTATCCACTCGAACAAGACTATCTTTAACGCGAATCGTTAAATAATTGACTTTATAAGGAATACTATCCGGTGCTTTTTGAAAATAAACATCATAAAAAATACTCCCTTCAAATGATTTATATTTCTGACCAAACAAAATAGGGCAGCAAAACAAGATTAATATAATAAATATACCCTTCATAATCAATGATTTAAATTGTTAAATTGATTTTTATTGTGTTTTATCTTATTCATTAACTAAATTTGAAGTTTAAAAATACGAATTCTTTATGAGTAAGAAATTACAATTTATCATAAATCCTTCAGAGATTACTGCTGGAACAAGAGGTGCCTCGCTAGGTCCATATGCAATAATGACTGCCGCTCGAAAGAAGAGAAGTAGTATATTTAGTCAATTTAAGGTGACAACAATTCCTAATCAGAATAATGCTTTAGACAAGGCTCCAGAGTTGACAAAAGCTAAAAACATTGATGCGTACACTGTTTTATTCAAAGATATTGTAACCGAAGTTACTGCTGTGTTAAACGCTAACGAAATGCCCATTGTATTAGCAGGAGATCACGGTTCAGCTGCTGCGACTGTTAGTGCGTTAAAAATTGCTTCACCTGAAAAAAGATTGGGTGTTATTTGGATTGATGCGCATGCGGATATTCATTCACCTTATACAACGCCATCGGGTAATATGCATGGAATGCCGTTGTCAATTCCTTTAGGCTTGAATAATGAAGCGTGTCAGGTGAATGATTTACCAGCGGATATAATTAAAGCATGGGATAAATTGAAAGAATTTGGAGGAATCACTCCAAAGATTGAACCTCAAGACTTGATATACATAGGTGTAAGAGACACCGAAGAACAAGAAGATTACTTGCTGGATAAATTACACATTAAGAATTTCACAGTTGACGAAGTAAGAAAATCAACACCAGAAGCAATTGCTGAAGAAGCCTTAAAACTTTTAATAGATTGTGACTGGATTTATTTAACGTTTGATGTCGATTCAATGGATCCGCAATTAAGCTCATACGGAACAGGAACTCCTGTTGAAAAAGGCTTATATCCAGATGAAGCAAAAATGTTAATTTTGCACCTTCTTCAATCTAAGAAAGTAGGTTGTTTTGAAGTAGTTGAAGTCAATCCATGTTTGGATGATAAAGTCAATAAGATGGCGGAAATTGCATTAGATGTAATCGAAGAAAGTATAAAAACATTAAGTGAATTATAATTAATGGAAGAATTAGTTAAAAGTATCCTTTTAGATAACAGTATTGAACTATTTGGTATTCAGATTGATAGCAAATCTATACAATTTCAACAAACCCGAAAAGAATTCGAAGGCGATTTCACGTTGGTGACGTTTCCTTTTGCAAAAATATTAAAGCTACGACCTGACGAAGTAGCAGAAAAGCTCGGTGTTTATCTAACAGAGAACGTGAAAGCTGTGAAAAGCTTTAATGTAATTCAAGGATTCTTAAACATTGTAATTGACGATATCTTTTGGGTAGAAACATTAAAAGAGATCCATGCTACTGAAAAATACGGTTTTGAGAAAGAAAATTCCAAGTCGTTAAAAATGGTTGAATTCTCTTCGCCAAATACCAATAAACCCTTACACTTAGGTCATTTAAGAAATATCTTTTTAGGTGATGCTGTTGCTAAGATTCTAAAAGCTAACGGTAATCAAGTAATTAAAACTCAAATCATTAATGACCGAGGAATTCATATTTGTAAGAGTATGTTGGCGTGGGAGCTTTTTTCACCGATAAACGAAAAAGGGGAGAAGGAAACACCTGAAAATACGGGACTGAAGGGAGATAAATTAGTCGGAAAATACTATGTTGAATTCGACGTTCATATTAATCAGCAAGCAAAAGCAATCATTGCTAAATGGGAAGCGGGTGATACAGTTGGTTTCCCAGAAGGAACCATTACAGAATTTAAGAAATTGTCTGCTGCCAAAACAGGCGAGGAGAAAGTAGATAAAGAGATTGATGCGAAAATCAAGGATTTAGCCAAAAATCAAACACCTATTTTACAACAAGCGAAAGAAATGTTAGTAAAATGGGAAGCAAAAGATCCTGAAGTTTACCAACTATGGGAAACGATGAATGGTTGGGTGTACAAAGGTTTTGACGTTACTTATGACATGATGAATGTCACTTTTGACACACTGTATTATGAGTCCAACACCTACATTTTGGGACGTGATGTGGTGATGGAAGGATTAGCGAAAGGTATCTTTTTCCGAAAGGAAGATGGTTCTATTTGGTGTGACTTAACGGCAGATGGATTAGACGAAAAACTATTATTGCGTTCTGACGGAACCTCAGTCTACATGACGCAAGATATTGGAACGGCTATTGAACGTTTCAAAGACTATCCAGCATTGGATGGAATCGTTTATACTGTTGCCAACGAACAAGATTATCATTTCAAGGTATTGTTCCTCGTTTTGAGTAAGTTAGGTTATGAATGGGCGGAAAAATGCCATCATTTATCCTATGGAATGGTCGACTTACCAAGTGGAAGAATGAAATCGCGAGAAGGAACCGTAGTAGATGCCGATAACTTGATGAGTGATATGTTAGTGGAAGCAGAGAAAATGACTGCTGAACGTGGCCATTTAGAAGGTCTTTCAAAAGAACAAATAACGACGTTAAATCACACTTTGGGTATTGGTGGGTTGAAATATTATTTATTGAAAATCGATCCAAAGAAACGAATGATGTTTGATCCATTGGAATCTATTGAATTAAATGGAAATACTGCTCCTTTTGTCCAATATGGTTATGCTCGAATCCAGTCGTTATTGCGTAAAGCTAAAGAGAATGGAGTTGTATTGGATAAGATAACTAAACTAAAAGAAGAAGATATCATTCTGGTAAAAGCATTGATTCGTTTCAGAAATGTGATAGATGAAGCAGCTAATTCATATTCTCCTTCATTGATTGTGAATTATTGTTTTGATCTGACACAGACTTTCAACAGTTATTATCAAACTACGAACCTTTTAAAAGAAGAAGATGAAGAACTGAAAGTATCTCGTTTGATTCTTTGTGAAAACGTAGGGAAAGTGATTCGTTTAGGATTGGAGTTATTAGGAATTCAGGTTCCGGAGAGAATGTAAATCGTTATTTTATCAGTAAGAGAATACGGTTTTAACTACATTTCTTCCATTTACAATATGATAGAGCCTTGAATCGACCGTTTGAATCTCATAATTCTGTGTAGTAATTGAAATATAGACAGTTCCCTTACCTATTGAACTTACTTCTGCAGCACTAAATTCACAGATTGTTTCATTACCTGGTAGTACTTGGACTAGTTTACCATTTTTACCAAACATTTGGACAACAATAGAATCGGCGAGGACACTTCCCAGATCTATTTTATATGAAGTAGTTGACATTATATCTCCAGGTATAATATTTTTATTGATGGTGGGAAGTTTTAATGTGGTTTTAACAATGAAAGCTGGCCAAGCATCGCCTGTTGCTATATATTTAATTGTATCAGGAAAGTCCTGAGGACCGCTGACTGGATATCCCTCTACTAAATAATAATAATTACTCTCACTTTTTTTAAATACATTGTAATAAACAGTTGGGTAATGAAAATTAAGATTAGTTTTTAGTTCACCACAGTTTAAATAATTGTCATTACCTATTTCATCAAAATGTGCTATAAAACTCCCACTCCAATCGGCAGGAGCTAAAGGATTTGTTTTAAAGTAACCTTTATCTATCGCGACTAACGTTCCTGAATTATCATTAAATTTTGGAACGTAGTCTGTTACAACTGATTGGGGCAAACTATAATCATTATACGTACATGCCCCATCATCAACCGTTGCAAATCTATTGTAGTTCTCTGCTTTCAAATCCATGCACCCTTTCTTCTTACATCCAAAAGCAAATGAAAGTACCATAATAAGAAATGTGAGTTTAATTGTTTTCATATCGTTTTCGCTTTTGTAGCTCCTTCTTTTTTATTCATCATTGGTAGAAAGTAGGTAGCTCCTATGTGTATTTTCATGAAATTAATAGCAAAATGATCTATTGAAGGATTAATTTGCCAAACAAGCTCTTTATCTATTGTCATAATATTAACCCCAAATCCAATATGAGTAGTTAAAAAGAAATGCTTACTAATTCGGTATGAAAGACCCAAAGAAGTTTCGAGGTCAAGAATGACTTTTTTATATATGGTAACTTTATATACAGCATTATTATTTGGTGGTTCAAATGTCAATACTTCGCTAAAAACTTCACGCAGAAATCTTCCCAAAAGCTAGTAACCGCT
>JBEBRN010000026.1:0-36434 GCA_040394775.1 Taishania pollutisoli | reverse complement strand
CGCATTTTGATACAGACTGGTGGAATGTATCGGTGAATTGGTGAGAATTTAGAATTGTAGAATAGTTTAAAGAAACAGAATCTGACTGAAATTCTGAACTATTACGAATTTCTAGAAAATGAAACCCCGTTACTAAAAATGAAATGGGAGAAAATAAATAGAATGATGACACTGGAAAAAAGAATAGCGAAAATTTTCAAACTGGATGGAGAAAATTGGATGAAACACACTAATCCTTGGTCTATCTGGACTCGATTTGCAACTTTACCATTTATAATTTTAGCAGTGTGGTCAAGAGTGTGGATCGGTTGGTATTGTCTAATTCCAATATCGATTCTTTTTATTTGGATAATTATTAACCCTACTTTATTTAGAGTACCAAAGAGTATCGATAATTGGGGTTCAAAAGCAGTATTGGGTGAAAGATATTGGTCGGAACGAAAAACAACACCTGTTCCAAAACATCATGCTGCGGTCATTTTTATCTTAACTCTCTTACAATCGATTGGTGGAACCATACTCATTATTGGCTTGTGGAAGCTTGAAATAAATTTGACTATTATTGGTACAATTACCGCATATATGGCTAAAATGTGGTTTTTAGACAGAATGGTTTGGATATATCACGAAATGACTTACACTTCTTCCAAATAATAACTCACGCCTTAGCAATCATATAGGGAACAAGTAGACCATAACACAACTTTGCATAATGTTCTATTTTTTGGGTAACGTGTGCTTCATCATCAGCGTCTAAATATTTCATCCAGCTATCAGAAATTATAAATATTTGTTCAAATAACATTTCATATTGTAGATCTGAAAAATTATTAGATAATATTTTTTCCTGCTTCAAATTATTAAATTCATTCATAAAAAGTGCCTCTCTAGCTTCCTCAAGCTGACCGAAAAGAATTAAATACGACTTATATTCTTTTTTTATGAAATAGGATTCTATAAATAGAAAACGATACGAATACATAATTTTGAAGATAGCATGAAATTGTACTTCTAAATCAGTAATGTTTTTAACCCGTTCGGGAATGACACGCATCATCTCCTCTGTCATCATAGCGAATAATTCGAGAACGATTTCTTCTTTCTTATTAAAATGATATCGCAAGTTACCATCACTGATTTTCAGTTCTGAAGCTATTCTACGTAAAGAAATTTTCGACCAGGAGTATTCATTGAATAACGCTCTCGATGTAAGTAAAATACTTAATTTAATATTTTTTTTAGCGGACATGCGCTAAATATAATAAAAAATCTATATTTGCATTAGCTCATGTGAGCTAAAATAATTAAAAAGAATGGAAAAAGATATAAAAATAGCTATCGTTGGAGGTGGAATTGGAGGATTAACCACCGCTCTTTGCTTAGAACATTTTGGCTTTAAAAATTACCAAGTCTATGAACAAGCAGAAGAGTTTAAAGAAATTGGTGCTGCAATCAGTCTTTTTCCAAATGCATTAAATGTTTATAAAGAATTAGCAATCATCAATCAGTTAAGCAATAAATGGGGTGAAATCAATACCGCCTATATAAAAACGGATGCAGGTAAAACTCTCACCAAAGCACAACCAAAATATGATTTACCGCTAGTCTGTATTCATAGAGCTGATATTCATAGTGTTTTACTTGAAAACATTCCGAAGGAAAAACTACAATCAAATTATAAACTCAAAGAACTCCAAACAAAAGAAAATAAATCAACATTACATTTTGAGAATGGAAAGGTAATTGATGCCGATATTATTATTGGAGCTGATGGCATCAATTCTATTGTAAGAAAAGATGTAATCAATGATGGTGCTCCTATTTTCAGAGGCTATAATATTTGGAGAGGTGTAACTAAATTGAATGATGTCCCGACTGGTTACAGTTCTGAAACTTGGGGTGAAGGAAAAAGAGTCGGCATTGTACCGATAAAAGATAATATGTTTGGTTGGTGGGTTACCAGAAACGAAGAAGAAGGTCAAACAGATGAACCCCAAGGAACACTAAAAAAACTTTTAGAGAATTTTGGAGAATGGCATCAACCTATACCGCAATTATTTGAAAATAGCTCCACAATTATTAAAAGTAAAATCGGTGACCGATTACCTACAAAAGGTTGGCATAAAGAAAATGTTGTTTTAATTGGAGACGCAGCTCATCCAACAACTCCTAACTTAGGACAAGGAGCTTGTATGGCTATTGAAGGCGTTTATTTACTAGCTAAATGCATGAGTCAATTTGACGACTATAAAACAGCATTCAGCAAATATGAAAGTCTTCATTATAAACGCAGTTCGGATGTCGTAAAGCAAAGTTTACAAAATGGTAAATTAGGACAGTTAGAAAATAAAGTAGCTATAAAAGCCCGAAATACATTGATGAAATCACTACCTGAAAAGCTAGCACTAAGAATGATTGACAAATTTTTTAATTATGATGTTACTTCCATTGATATAAACTAACACCAATTTAATCCTACGCTACCACGAGATACAATCTCGTGGTAGTTGTAGAAAATTTCTTTAAGCCTTCGGCGAATAAAACTGACTATACCACTTTCTCATTTTCATGATAGGACCATCATCCTTGATCAATAATGGTTTCTTGGCATATCCTTTACTTTCCCAAATCAATATATCATCGTGGAATTGCTCTGAAGCTTCAGAAAGGACATATTTCAACGCAAATGGATTGGTTCCTTTAGGTGCGAAAATATGGTCTTCCATTCTTAATTCAAGTGGACCAACAGGCGTAAATGATTTGATAATCGTTACATTTTCCGCTAATTTGGAAGAAATTCTAAAGATTAAAAATCCAGGACCGAAATAACGTACTAACGCTAAACCACCGGCATCTTTAATTTCTTTTCCAGACTTTTTCCAATGTAAATTAGCCGCATCTGTAAACGAAGCTAAATGTTTATTTTCTCCTTCTCCAAAGGTAATTTCTACCTTATGTTTCACATCTACAAACTTATGAGCAAAAGGAATCGTCAATAAATTATGGACAAAGTTAAAGTGCGCATAATCCGCACCATTCTCAGCAAAATCTTGTAAGTGAATATGTAGCGTATCTTTTTTAACACCGTGAGATTTGTAGGTCGCTATTTCTGGTAAGTAATTTTCTGGATTCCATTCAGGAGCCGTTCCTTCCGCATGATACCAAACCAATATCAATCCCCAAGCTTCAATTGTTTGCCATGTTTTTAAATCCGCTTGAGAAGGTGGTTCGCAATCAGAATAAGGAATATGAGAACATTTTCCATCTTGTTGAAATTGCCACCCGTGAAAAGGACAGATTAATTCGTTTCCTTCTACACGACCACCCGCTAAATTGGCCATCAAATGCGGACAAAAAGCATCAACGACTGATACAATTCCATTCGCACCTCTAAATACCGCTAGTTTTTGTCCAAAAGCTTCGACTTCCACTACTCGTTCTTTTTTCACATCAGCAGAATTGCATACATTAAACCAACCATTTGGAAACGGATCGGGATAATCCACTGCTCGTTTTGCTTTATCCTCTTTGGAAGGAACTCTACGTGGTTTAGACTTTTTAAACTTCCCTAAAAAGGTGAAAAATAGAGAGACGAATGTAATTATAAATTTCATAATTTGGTTTTGATGCGAGAAATCTAGTCAAATAATTCACTTTATACAAACTTATCTCATCTTAAATATAAGTTATACTGTAAGTTAAGAGATATTTTACGTTTTCTTTCGTGAATCACCTTAAATATTTTTATTTTAGAAATTGTATATTTGCGTAAAACACCTACATGAACACAATCGATAATATAGAAATTGTCTTTTTACAAATAGAAGATTATGAAGACATCAAAAATGCCATGTTGGAAGCATATCCAAACATGCCTGAGTCTTATTGGAAAGAAAAACATATTAGAACCTTACTTGAGAAATTTTCAGAAGGTCAAGTAGGAATTAAAATTGACAATGAGTTAGTGGGTTGTGCACTTTCTATTGTCGTAGATTATAAAAAATTCGACGTTAAACATACCTATAAGGAAATAACGGGAAATTACACATTTGAAACGCATACTTCCGAAGGAGACGTGCTTTATGGAATTGATATATTTATTCGTCCTAAATTCCGCGGAATGCGTTTAGCTAGAAGACTTTACGATTATCGAAAAGAATTGTGTGAACGTTTGAATTTAAAGAGCATCGTTTTTGGTGGACGTATTCCACAATATCATAAGCATGCTGACCAAATGACACCTAAAGAATACATTGAACAAGTTCGAAAAAAAGAAATTCATGACCCTGTTTTGGATTTCCAAATGTCCAATGATTTTCATCCAAAGCAAATTCTGAAAGGTTATTTAGAAGGTGATCAAGAATCGAATGAATTTGCCGTTTTGTTGGAATGGAATAACATCTATTTTGAGAAACCATCAGAAGCTGCTTCTGCCACTAAAAAAATCATTCGGCTAGGACTTATTCAATGGCAAATGAGGCCTTACAAAAATCTAGACGAAGTAATGCAGCAAGCGGAGTACTTTATTGATGCAGTATCTGGTTATCGTTCTGATTTTGCGCTATTTCCAGAATTTTTTAATGCACCACTGATGTCTGAATACAATCATCTATCAGAACCAGATGCAATTAGAAAACTGGCAGAATATACTTCTAAAATAGTCGACCGTTTTCGTGAACTCGCTATTTCCTATAATATCAACATCATCACTGGTAGTATGCCTGAAATGGTGGATAACCAGCTTTTCAATGTTGGATTCTTATGCAAGCGTGATGGAGGAATTGAACGATTTGAAAAATTACATGTAACTCCAGACGAAGAAAAAATCTGGGGATTACAAGGTGGAAATAGCCTAAAAACATTTGATACAGACTGTGGTAAAATTGGTATCTTAATATGCTATGATGTTGAGTTTCCTGAATTAGGAAGATTATTATCCGATCAAGGAATGGATATTCTATTTGTACCTTTCTTAACCGATACTCAAAATGGTTATGCACGTGTCCGAAATTGTGCGCATGCTAGAGCAATTGAAAATGAGTGCTATGTAGCGATTGCCGGAAGTGTTGGTAATTTACCAAAAGTACATAACATGGATATTCAATATGCACAATCAATGGTATTTACACCTTGTGACTTTTCGTTTCCACCGAATGGAATAAAAGCAGAAGCAACACCTAATACAGAGATGATTTTAATCGCCGATGTCGATATCGATTTATTGCGAGAGTTAAATCAATTTGGAAGTGTTCGGAATTTAAAAGATCGACGAAAAGATATATTTTCATTGACCCAAAAGAGTCGTAAATAGCTTATTACTTCAAACATTATACTGAAATAGCTATGGAAAAAGTAACAAATCCTCAAGTAAAAATACTAGCATCAGGTAATTCATTTACAGCTAAGCTAATGCAAGCCAATGCGGGAAAATTATTACGAGAACATCTTGCTAGTACTGAATCAATACTTGTCATCCAAGAAGGAGAGTGTGTCTTCAATATGAATGGTAAAGATCTTACGCTAAAACAGGGTGAAGCTATTGTTGTACCGTCAGAAACTAAACATCAGATAAAAGCAATTAAGGATTTTAAAGCGATTCATTTTATGCCTAAAAATATTAAGTTTCAATTCTTTGGCTAGATTTGTTTAATACACTGTTTAAAGCTCGAAGACGTTATTCGCACGACAAAAAGAAGCAACTATGGTAATAATATGGATTCTATATTTGATATTTTACATTTGGTGGATAGTGAAAAAGAAACCATACAAACGAATAAAGACGTATAATTTTCCTTTATCTCAATTTTCAATAGATGTGAAGTGTTGGTAGAGGAATGTTAACAAACCTTGGTGTTACTTTAAAATCACTTTAAAAAATTTTAAAGCTTAGAAATACAGATAATATTCTCATTAAAAATAATACCTTTACACGTTATAAATGAGCATTTTACATAGATATTAACGTGTAAGTCCCAATTATCATGAACAAGTTAAAGAAAGTCTCACTTCTCATCTTGCTACTACTTGTAAGCACACTCGCCTATAATCAAGAGAAAGACAGTGTTGACTTGTTTAAGAGTAAACCACCTTCGAACTTCTATAGTCAGCTTTCAATCGATTTCACTAGCCCACTTTATCGTGATTTCGCGACATCGCCCCTATTCTACCGCGGACTTGGAATCAACTTGAACACCGCTTGGTTAAGACGTTCCGATAAACGAGAGCGTATTTTTAAAATAGAATTGGGATTTAGTGCGCTAATTCCAAGAGTTCCTAAGAGTAATTTTATTCAGTCAGGTGGTTTGGCTTATTTTGGCAATCTAACACTTTACTATCATCAATTGTGGAAAATAGAACCACTTTCTAATGAAAAATTCAACCTAAAAGTCGGTGGTGCATTGATTATCACACAAAATATACGTGCAAACCCTGCTCTTGAAAATAATGCCTTCGGGTTAGAGAATTTATCCAACTTAATGGCGACTGCTCAAGTGACTATGGATATTTCTCGCATAGCACCTAAAGTGTACAAGCGATTTACGTTAAAACCGGTAAATAGAGAATTAAGACTTTTAGTCAATGTGGGCGTACTTAACTTTAACTATCGACCTGGATATGCCTATTCGTATGATAGTGAAATGAATGGAACGAAAACTAAACCAGTAGCATGGGCATTCTCAAACTACAAATTGACATTGAACGGTTGGCGAATCAATACAGAATTAGAGTTTATCAAGTATTTGCCCAATGGAAACGCCCGTGGCTGGTCGTATATATGGGAAGCTGCTCATGCAAAAGGAAGATATGAACCTTTCCAAATGGCCAGTCATCGCATACAGTACACCCTCTATTTTCACTCTAAAAAACGATAATTATGAAAGCTTTACTTTTACTATTTACAGTTTTGATCTTTTTTTCTTGTGAAAAAATACTCTTTAAACATGATTTAGGAACGACTGATTCATTAAAAAACTTCGACTATTTATGGAGCGAAATTGATAAAAAATACAGCTATTTTGAGTTGAAAAATATTGATTGGAACCAAATTAGAAATACGTATCGTCCTTTATTGACCGAAAATTCGAGTGAAACGGAATTATTCACTGTTTTAGCAACAATGCTGAATGAACTTCGAGATGATCACACCAATTTGATTTCTCCTTTCAACGTTTCTCAATACAATGTGGCACTAATGGGTGATGATAATTATCGTAAACGTACCATTGACGAATTTTATATTCCTAACGCATGGAAAACAGGCCCATTGGTACACGACTTCTTAAGTAACGGCAAAGTTGGTTATATCCGTTATGGTAGTTTTATGTCTGAATTTGGTGATGGACAAATGGATTTGGTATTAGACCGCTACAGAAATACCAAAGGACTTATTTTGGACCTACGAGAAAATGGAGGAGGAAGCGTATTCAATGTCCCTAAAATTCTGGGAAGATTCGTAGAATCTAAAACCTTAGTCGGATATACGATTACTCGAAATGGACCTAATCATAACGACTTTAGTGATATAGAACAATTTTATATCACTCCATCTACTGGAATCCGATATTTAAAACCTGTGATAGTTCTTATTGACAAAGGTTCGTTTAGCGCCACAACTTCTTTTGCTATGGCGACCAAAGCTTTTCCAAACATTCTACTTATGGGAGACGCTACAGGTGGTGGAGGAGGATTACCCAATGGAGGGCAATTACCCAACGGATGGACTTATCGTTTCAGTGTTAGTCAGTTATTAGATTTGAATGGAAATAACTACGCAGAAGATGGTGTTCCAGCAGATATCGAAGTGTCATTTGACTGGACAGACTTAACCAAAGATGAAATCTTAGAAAGAGCCATTTACGAGCTTGTGAATTAGAGTTTCTCCTACTCATTTACTTAATAGTGTATTAGAAAAAAGTCATTCACTTGTAGTATCATCCAAACGAGAATTTAATAGTAAACGAATGATTTCATTAAATCAAATTGATTTAATAGATTTTACAATACCGCTTTTTTCCTTCGTTTAAAGAGTCGATTTTATGATTTAATTTCTTAAACTTGACCAATGATTTTTAGTAGCACCTTATTTCTGCTCTATTTTTTACCCATTTTTTTATTGGTCTATCATCTTGTTGGGAAAAGGTTTAAAAACTACACCATTCTTGCAGCAAGTATTTTCTTCTACAGTTGGGGCGCTCCCAAGTTTGTTTTTGTGATCTTAGGAACAACAATTATCGATTTCTACATCGTTAGAAATATCTATCTAAGTCAAATTGCTTCGCGTAAAAAATGGTTGCTGATTGTATCTATAATCATCAATCTCGGACTACTTGCTTATTTCAAATATGCTAATTTCTTCGTCGAGAATCTAAATGAAGTGCTGTATTCTCTTGGTTTTACTCAACTAGGTTGGACAACTATAGCTTTGCCGATTGGGATTTCATTTTACACCTTTCAGACTTTAACCTATTCCGTTGATGTCTATCGAAAAGTGCACAAACCGTTAGAGAAAGTAACTGATTATCTACTGTACATCATGTCCTTTCCTCAGATGATTGCAGGTCCAATCGTTCGGTTTAACTCCATTGCAGATCAGATTATCGATCGAAGGGAAATCATCGATGATAAATTAATTGGATTTTATCGCTTTTGCATAGGCTTAGCAAAAAAAGTACTGATTGCGAATGTCATGGCTGAGCAAGCTGATTTAATTTTCAATAGCGATTTATCGAACCTAAATGCATCCAATGCTTGGCTAGGAATTTTGGCATATACTTTCCAAATCTATTTTGACTTTTCAGGATATTCCGATATGGCTATTGGATTAGGACGAATGATTGGCTTTACATTTCCAGAGAACTTCAATTCACCGTACATCTCCCAAAGTATCAGTGAATTTTGGCGTCGATGGCACATTACTTTGGGAAATTTCATGAAAGATTATTTGTACATTCCTTTGGGTGGAAATCGGGTCGGTTCAAAATACCGTTTATTCTTCAATCTATGGATTGTTTTCCTATTGTCTGGATTGTGGCATGGAGCTTCATGGAATTTTGTGATTTGGGGAGCGTTTCATGGTTTGTTTTTAATTCTCGATCGCCTATTCCTATTGAATTTACTGAAAAAAGCCGGTGAAATTCCTGCGACAATATTCACCTTTCTGATTGTGATGATTGGATGGGTTATTTTCAGATTGGAAAACATGGGTGATGTGAAAGTGTATATAACCAAAATGTTCTCTTTTGATTCCAATTTCGAACTAGACAACATTCCCTCTTTTTTCGGTGTTGTCGTTTTAGCCATACTCTTTTCGTTTGCAGCAAGCTTCAAAATAGGAGCAAAAATCGAGTCCTATCTATTTCAGCGAGATAAATACCAAATACATGAATACATTCTCTTTTTGATTATTTCATTTATCTTATTTTTCTTGTCTATTAGTGCCATTATTTCTTCGGATTTCAATCCATTTATTTATTTTAGATTTTAATCATGAAGAAACAAACGAAACATCTCCTTATTAAAAAGCTACTTTTTGCTACAGTCATTATCTTTCTGTTTCTACCGATGATTCAACAGAAAATGAAACTAGTGAAATTAAAGCCATTGGATGGTTCTTTTTCGACACTAGAAAAACCTCCATTCACATTAAACGATTGGCTGGAAGGTAAATTTCAAACTAACCAACAGGATTACCTAGATCAAGAGGCTGGATTTAGGAGTTTTTTAGTTCGTACGTATAATCAAATTCATTACAGTTTATTCAATCAAGCAAGAGCGAATAACGTCACCATTGGAAAAGATAATTACTTATACGACAAAAGTTATATCAACGCTTATTTAGGAAGAGATTTCATTGGTCAAAAGCGAATTACCGATAAAATAGCCAAACTTCAGAGAATCAGTGATACCCTTCGAACACAAGACATCGACATCATTGTTGTATTCGCTCCTGGAAAGGGAAGTTTCTATCCAGAGTTTATTCCTGATAAATATGAGCCCAATCGGATAACAACCACCAATCACGATGCATACACGAAAGAGTTAAAGAAAAGTAGCATTCATTTTTTAGATTTGAATCAATGGTTTAAATCTAAAAAAAATAAAAGCGATTATCCACTATTTCCCAAAACAGGAATTCATTGGAGTTTATATGGAGAGATATTAGCAATGGATACGTTGACTAATTACGTCAAGACGATTCGAAAAATTCAATTGCCCAAAATGATTATCGATAGAATTGAAGCTCCAGATACGGTAAGAGATAGAGACGACGATATAGAGAGAGGAATGAATTTGCTATTTGATATTCAGGATTTAAAAATGGGATATCCCTCACTTTCCTTTCAAGAGAGTAATACGGATACTCATTTAAAAGTAATCACAGTTGCCGACAGTTATTATTGGGGTGTTTTTGGCCGAGGGATTTCCGGTAGAATTTTCAAAGACGAGCAGTTCTGGTATTACAACAAAGAAATACACTCGAGTTCACTTCCTAAATCTATCTTGGTTGACGATGTTAACATCCAAAAAGAGGTTGAAAAGAGAGATGTCATTATATTACTCTTTACAGATGCCAACCTGAAAGACTTCGCTTATGGTTTTATTGATCAATTGTATGATATATATTTTAAACCTAGCATTCATCAAAAGTGAACAATTAAAAAATAAAAAAGGCTGTTCAATATGAACAGCCTTTGATAATTTTGAATAATCTGTAGCTACTTAGAAGTATACACAGATGTTAAACGTTCCAAGAGGTTTCGTGTGGAAACCAGTATTAACAGGATTTAATTTTGTTTCTCCCGTATATACTTGATCTAATTTATACGTTTCTACAATTCCAGTTTGTTCCGTAGAAACACTTCCGAAGATGAAAAGATTAAACTCTGCACCGATAGAAATATTCTTAGTGATAAAGAAATCAGCACCAGCGTAAAGACCTGCTCCAAAATGGAATATATTTCCACCTTTCGTATCAATCGTACGATGCGTTGGTGTTTGGATAGTATTATTGAAGAAATTATACGTCGTTGGCGTTTCGTTGGTTGTGCTCATAGCATTTCCATACGTATGAGATGCTCTTCTGTGAATATAAGCTCCCATCACTTCTACACCACCGTATCCTTGCATTCTCCAAAGATTCTTTCTCCACTCTACTCCAATTCCCAATTCAAACTCACTATTACGTTGTTTGTATTGATCAACCGTTTTCTCGTAAGTTAAAGGATCATCATTCAATGGATTGTCGATATTTGCTACGTCGTCGTACAAGTAAACACGTGAAGTAGTATTATTTACCCCAACTCCAAGACGAATTCTAGTCGCCATATTATCAGTGATAAAATATCTTCCATAAATGATTGGTTTTATGGCAACAGCCGTCATTGACGGTTCAATCATGCTATAGTTAGGATAGTCAGGTGTTCCATGAGCACTAAAACTATTTCCAACAAACTTAATCACATTTGCCATATCTATACCCAAAGAATAATCACCTGCCTTTGGAAACAAGTCTGAATGGTCCTTTTTTTCGTCTTGACCAAATAAAATTGGTGTCGCCAATAAAAAAGATATACCTATTATAATGAACTTTCTCATTTTCATTTAATTTAATTTAATTGATAAAAAAAGTTAATTATTCTACTTCTTGTACGAAAGTTCCCTTAACGAATTGATAGTCTTTATTAGTATAATTAACAAAGTACAAGTTATCAGTAAAGTTTAAATCATTTACATTTAATGATTTCTGATCATTTATCACATCTTCGAACTCAAGGATTCTCATACTTTTCACTGTGATAGTAGCCGTTCCATTTTGAACCAATGCTACATCAAATAGATATTTTCCGTTAGCCATTGTTGTAACTGTCTTTGTTTGGTGATATTCTTTATCCCCGAACTCATTCTTAGATACAATTTTGACAACCAACTCTGTTCCTTCTGGAACTGGTGCGTAGATTAACGTATCTGGTTGAAGAACTCCAGCCTTACGCTTTACTGAATAAGTAAGTGTTCCTTCATAAGTAACTGAAGTAGAAGGAGTAAAACTTCCTGCATTTGGATCTGAAGATGTTTCTTGATATTCAAGTGTACCTAAATCTAAAAGCGTTTTAGAATTACCAGTACCTAAACCATTGACAAATTCATCAGCCAATTCGAAAAGTGAAGTCTTTTCAGAAACATCCGTTTGACCAATCGCTTCAAGAACAGATGATGTGAAGCTTTCAAACGAAATTGTAGCATTTACACCACTAGATACTACTGGTACTTCAATTGAGAATTTACCATTTGCATCAGTCGTTGTTGTAACAATATGGTTTCCTCCTGAAGTGTTGTTTGGATTATAATCCGAAAGAGGAATCGAAATAGTTACTGTTAACCCACTTGGAGCTTTTTCTAAACTACTGTTTGTTTTGTCCAATTGAGCATACATATCACCTTTAATAGTTGCAGTAGGTAATGACGATAAGTCAAGTGGTGCTGAGACTTCATATTTCTTACATGAAGTAAATGCAAACGCTAACATTACTGTAGCTGCTGCATAAAATACTAATTTTTTCATACGTTTTATTATAATTTTTTGGTAAATATAGACATTGTTTTTAAGTTAACAATTTTTTTTAACAAATACATTTAAATTGTTATATTCTCCTAGGTAAAAAGTATTAAATAACTGTATTTCAGATAAAAACATACTAAACTAGCTATACTCTTTCCGTGTTTTAACGTTAAAATATTAGTTATCTAACAACAGTTGTACATTCTCAAAAACAGTATCATAACCGATTACAGGCAAAGAACAATTCTTATTATGACAAATTTCGAACGTATTTGCCTTAATTGCTTTCGTTTCTTGTCTAAATAAAGTAATGTCATGTAGTTTTCGCATTTGTTGAAGATGCTCATCACTCGAAATCTCACCTAAATAATTAACGAGTAAATCACCTTTTAGAATCTTATGTAACAAAATAGCCCAATTCGAATAACCCGAACCGTAATTTTCCATGCCAACGTGAACACACTGAAGCATTTCAATTGCTCTATTTAACCATTTCTCATTCGAAAAAAGAACGCCTAAATCCCAATAACAGTTCGCTAAAACACTATTGGAGGAAGGAATAACATTATCTTCTGTTTCGACCGATTTTGAAATGAGTAACTTATCTACTTTTGAGTAATAAAATAGATGTTCTTGTTGTTCAAATTCAGCCACTACTCTATCAAGCCAAAACGTAGCTTTCGTCAACCACTTTTCATCCAAGGTATATTGATGAAGTTGAATACACAAACGAATATAAAAAGCATAATCATCCAAGAAACCATTGATTTTATTCATTCCATCATTGATACGATAGATATGTGTTTCGTCGATAAAAGTATTTTCTAGTTGTCGTGTAAGTGACATTGCTTTTTGAAAATAACTTTCCTCCTTTAACGAAATTGCCACATCAATCAAACCAATTGCTATCATACAATTCCAACTAAAGATGACTTTATCATCAATAACGGGAGCAATTCGATGGTTTCTTTGAGCGACCATTTTTGTATTGACATCATTCACCCACACATTCAACTCATTCAACCCAATATTATGATTCTCAGCATATTCTTGAAAGGATTTTTTTCTCAAAAGAATGTAATTTCCTTTCTTCCAAAAGCCATTTCCATTGATTTGATAATAGTCTTCAATTTTCTTAAAATCAGTTGGAAATAGTTCCTTTATCGCTTCTTTTTTCCAGACATAATAAGAACCTTCTTCGCCATCCGCATCCGCATCGATTGAACTTTTATAAAGATTTTGAGAATCTTTCATCTTGGTTTCTAGCCAATGAACAGTCTGCTTCAGCACTAATTGATATTCGGCACTAGGCTGATCTATATGCGCTTTGGCAAGAACGGATAGAAATTGACCATTATCGTACAACATTTTCTCAAAATGAGGTTCTTTCCAGTGCATATCTGTACTGTAACGCATCAATCCACCTTCAATTTGATCGTAAATACCACCACGAATAATTTTATGTAAGGTTAGATGCACAAATTCGACTACTGCTTCTTCCCCAAAATATTTTCCGTATTGTAGCAAAAACTCATAATTGTTTGGCATTGGAAACTTAGGAGCGCGTTTACTTCCTCCATCTTGCCAGTCAAAAAGCGTTGACCATCTTTTGATTAATTCATGTAGTTTATCAGCCTTAAATACAGCTTCTTTATCATGCTTAACAATTTCAGCAGTTTTCATTCCACTTTCTAGGCTATCAGCGTATTCGAGTATCTTATTGCGATCGTCTTGAAAAAGCTGAACGAGCGATTTCAGGATATTCATGAAATGTTCCATTGGAAAATAAGTGCCTCCAAAGATTGGTCTTCCGTCGGGTAAAGTGATACAATTCAACGGCCATCCTCCACTTTGAGTCATCAGTTGAACAGCTGTCATATATATCGCATCGATATCAGGACGTTCTTCACGATCAACTTTTATACAGACAAAGTGTTTATTCAAATAAGCAGCCGCTTCTTCTTTTTCAAACACCTCCTTCTCCATCACATGGCACCAATGGCACGATGAGTAACCAATACTGATAAGCAGCATTTTATCTTCGTCTTTAGCCTTCTTAAACGCATCTTCTGACCATGGTTGCCAATCAATTGGATTGGTTGAATGCTGTTGTAAATACAACGAACGTTCATGCTGGAGATTATTTTTTGTGTTCATATACTATCTTTTAGGAGCTCAATTTAAAGCCCAAATATTCTTCAATTCTTAAAGGTAAGAGAATGCAATCAAATTACTTAAGAAGTGACTAAAATTATTTATTTTGTTAATTAACGGTTGAATCAAGCAAACTAAAAAAATCAATAGCATATTTGCATATGCTTTTCAAAAATCCTAAAATAGTATTTCTATTCATTGCTTTTATTTCGTATAGTTACAGCTTCTCTCAGATTGATTCTAAGGAAGCGGAATTAGAGCAAATAAAGAAAAAGGAGCTACAAATTCAACATGAAATTGATTCACTAAAACTTATAGCTTGTGGTGACAGTTTAAAAGGAATTGGCTACCCAACTAGTAAAAATAAAGTGGAAATATGGGAGCATTCCGCTATGGTGATAGGTTTTTCATGCGAAGAGAAATTACCTGCATGGGTTTTTCATGTTATCACACCTGATATTTTGTCTGGAAATGTGAAGAGAAAAGATAGATTTAGAAATGACCCAAAAGCAACGTGTATTGTTGGAACTTTTGAAGATTACTCCAAAACAAGCATTATCGATGGTAAAAAAAAGAGCAAAAGTTATGGCTATGACCGTGGACATTTGGCACCATCCGCTGATTTCAAATGGTCAGAAATTGCATTGGATGAATCGTTTTATTATACGAATATGACAGCACAGACACGTGATTTCAATCGCATTTCTTGGAATAATTTAGAGAGTAAAGTTCGCCAATCACTTGAATCAACTCCTTGTAATCACTATGTGGTAACAGGTCCCATTTTAAACGATTACTCTGGTGTCACAGGTGGAACGAATGATATTCCAGTTCCTAACTACTTTTATAAAGCCATCATTCGATTGGGAGGCAAACCGAGTGGAATTGGATTCATCATGCCGAATGAGAAATGTGAAAAACCTTTAGCTTCTTACATTGTGACCATTGATAGTATCGAGAAATTAACGGGTTTAAATTTATTTCCAGCGATTGATAAGGAATTACAGGATAAAATAGAAGCACAAGCTAATTTTAATGATTGGAATTTTGAAATTATAAAAGGAGACGTATCGCCTATCGATCCAACAACGCTACCAAAAGGCGTATTTAACACCTATCAAGCACAATACAAAGGAGGTGAAACAGTTCAAGTAGCAGGTAAAGTTGTCAGCACATATTATGCTGAAAAAAAATCTGGAATAACATTTATTAATTTAGATAAAGATTATCCCAACCAAACATTCACCATCAAAATCAAAAAAGAAAATTTAAAGAACTTCTCCTATACACCTCATATTGAACTTAAAGACAAAACCGTTATTGTTATAGGAAAAGTGATACTCGATAAAAACAGACGTCCTTCTATCACTATTACAAGTGAGAAACAAATAGAAATTTATGATACGAAAGTAGAGTTGTAAATTGTTTGTATAAATTAGAAAAGGTCGTGAACTCGCTATTCCGACCTTTTCCTAAAACTAACAATCAATCTGTATTCACAAAAATGCAAAACTCGCTAATGTGCATCAAAATACAAGTCAAAGATACAGTACTGATTTGGGTATATTGTCATAGAAATGTCCGTAGAATTTTTCAATCGAAATTTTATAGAACTAAAAAAGCCAACGGTTAAGTTGGCTTTACATATAATAGTTTTAAAGTATCAATCTTTTACTAAATCGTAACCTGGATATTTCTTCGGATTGTAAACAAAATTAGCATCATCAATTTCAGCATTCTCAACAAATTTAGTAAGCGTGTACGTCATTGTTGTTCCGTTTTTCATCTTCACAACTGCTCGCTTCAATTCATTAGTTGCTTTAGCGATGTAAACATAAATCGTATGAAACTCAGCTTTCTTAGGGTTGGTTGGGATTAAACGAATTCTTGAACAAGTTACACCATCCAAACTTTCTTCTTTTTCAAATATATTTTTGAAGTTCTTTTCCCAAATCGTCATTAACTTTTTAGGGTTAATCAATTCGTCTGATTTTGAAGCATCTGATTCATAAACCGATTTGTCTTCTTTTACAATTGTCCATTGTTTTAGGCCATTTGAAAGAATGGTAATGTCTCCATAGACAGCAGAAAACTTATTCCCTTTCACCCATCCTTTTCCCATCTCACTTTCTGTTTTTCCATTCGGTGAGTTAACGGTTGCATTAAACTCAATATAAAAAGAACTTAATCCTTTAATTTTAGCGGATAATTTGTCTAAAATACCTTGAGATTTAGTATCTTGGCCAAAAGCAGAAAGTGTTGTAAAGGTTAGTAATAAAACTAAATATTTCATAATAAATTTATTTTCTCTGATATTTGCATAAACTATGCCAAAATTATAATCTATTTTTGAATTAACTCTTTTATTTTGGAATAATCTTTACTTTTGGAAGTATGAATGTAGAAGCAATTGTAAGTGAGATTGAAAAAAAACTTTTCAAGCCAGTGTATCTATTACATGGAGAAGAGCCTTATTACATTGATGCAGTCGGAGCAGCCATTTATAAAAATGCGTTGGAAGAAGATGAGAGAGATTTCAACCAAACTGTTTTGTACGGTAAAGATACAGATGTTTTAACCGTTATAAGCGAAGCAAAAGGTTTTCCAATGATGTCAGAACGTCGCTTGGTCATCGTCCGTGAAGCACAAGATTTAAAAGATATAGAAAAACTAGAGGCATATTGTGCTCAACCCAATCCATCGACAGTATTGGTATTGGAATATAAATACAAGAAGTTCGATTCCAGAAAGAAAATCACGAAGGAAATTGCTAAAAGCGGCATTGTTTTTCAATCGGATAAAATAAAAGATTATCAATTAACGGGTTGGATTAATGCGTATTTAACCAAGAGAAATTATACAATTACTCCAAAAGCCAATCAATTGTTAGCCGATTCATTGGGAAATGATTTAAGTAAAATCACCAATGAGTTGAACAAATTGGAATTGTTACTTCAAAAAGGAACGGCCATTAATGAAATTCATATTGAAGAAAATATCGGTATTTCAAAAGATTTTAATGTCTTTGAATTGGTCAATGCAATTGCTTCCAGAGATATTCTAAAGGCGTTTCAAATTGTAGAATATTTTTCTAACAACCCAAAGGCAGGACCGTTGGTGGTAGTCATCTCCAATATTTTCACTTTTTATTCTCGGATTATGCGAATTCAATTTTCTGCTTCAAAAGTACCAGATGAATTAGCGAGACAATTAGGCGTTCACCCTTTTGCAGTCAAAGAATTGATTCAAGCCAGTAAGATTTATCCACCTAAAAAAGCAGCCGCTAATATTTCTATTTTGCATGAATACGATTTAAAATCGAAAGGTGTGAATAACAGTTCCATGCCAGAAGGTGAGCTAATGAAAGAATTGATTTATAAATTAATGAATTAACATGAACTTGTTTTACGATCCTTCTATTGAGCCAAATACTAAAGAGTTTTCATTGAATGAAGAAGAATCTCGTCATGCGTGTAAAGTTTTGCGAATGAAAAATGGAGATACACTTTATTTACTAAACGGAAAAGGACATCTTTTCACGACGGAAATTTTGGATAGCTTCTCTAAAAAGTGTTTAGTCAAAATTGTAAACGTAGAACATGAAATACCTTCCGAACGCCACATTCATATTGCTGTTGCACCTACCAAGAATATGGATCGTTTGGAATGGTTTGTAGAAAAGGCAACCGAAATTGGCGTGACAGAAATATCGTTAATCTTGTGCAAGAATTCAGAGCGAAAAATAGTGAAGAATGAACGTCTTCATAAAATTGCGATTGCGGCAATGAAGCAATCAAAAAGACTATATCTTCCACAAATAAATGAAATGGTTTCACTCAAGGAATTCTTGAAATCAAATCCTCGCGGAGCAATTGCGCATTGCTTTGAAAATAAAGAGCAAACAACTATTTCAAAACTGATGGAATCGGCTAATTTTCCTATATTAATTGGCCCAGAAGGTGACTTTAGTTTGAATGAATTGAAAATGGTAGAGAAATGTGAGTATAAAGGAATAACTTTGGGAAAAAATCGTTTGAGAACTGAAACAGCGGCTTTAGTGGCGTGTATGCAATGTGTGTATTTATGAAAAATTGGATCATTATTCTGCTTTTATTACCGATGTCGCTTTTTTCACAAGGCGCTTTTCAAGTGGCTGTTTTAAAGTACAATGGCGGTGGAGACTATTATGCGAACCCAACATCGGTTCCTAACTTGGCAAAGTTTTGCAATAAAAATTTGGGTACTAAAATCTCGGAAGATGTTCCGTATGTCGAAGTGGGAAGTAAAGATTTGTTCAATTATCCATTTGTTCACATGACAGGACACGGAAACGTTGTTTTTTCCCCTCAAGAAGCGAAAAATTTACGCAATTACCTCATCGCTGGTGGTTTTCTTCACATTGATGACAACTACGGTATGGATGTTTACATTCGAACGGAACTAAAAAAGATTTTTCCAAATGCTGAATTACTAGAATTGCCATGTGACCATGAGATTTTTAAAATCGAGTACAAATTCAACTGTTTGCCGAAGATTCACGAACACGATGGAAAACGAGCACAAGCATTTGGTATATTTTACGAAGGTCGATTAGTGTTGCTTTACACTTACGAAACCGACTTAGGCGATGGATGGGAAGATCCTGAAGTACACAACGACCCACCAGAGAAGCACAAAGCAGCCCTTCAAATGGGAGCGAATATTATTAGCTACATATTTTTAAGATAGCAACTTACTTTTTTATAAGTAAATAAACGAACAGTGGAACTATGGAAGACTTAAAAGAAATAGAAGAATTCAAAACATCTCCGGAGTTAATTGAGAAATTAAAGCAAAATAGTATTCTAAAAAAGTACGCTGCTGGAAGTGTTATTCTTAATGAGAATGCCTATATCCGTTCTATTCCAATTGTGATTAAAGGTATCTTAAAAGTTTCTAGAATGGAGGAAGAAGGCCGTGAGATTTTACTTTATTACATCAAAGCGGGTGAAAGTTGCATTATGTCTTTTTTGGGAGGAATGCACGAAGAAACGAGCAAGGTAAAGGCTGAAGTAGAAGAAGATGCTGAAATTCTTTTTCTTCCTATTGACAAAGTATCCATATTGATTAAAGAATACCCACAATGGCTCGATTACATCTTTCGATTATACCACAAACGATTCGAAGAATTATTAGAAATTGTAAATGCTATTGCGTTTAAGAAAGTCGATGAACGTTTGTTAAGCTTGCTTTTAAAGAAGTCAGAAATTACCGAATCAAATACGATACAAATCACTCACGAACAATTGGCAAATGAATTGGGCACAGCACGTGTCGTTGTCTCAAGATTACTGAAACAATTGGAAGACGAAGGACGAGTTCAACTAGGTCGAAATAAGATTGAGATTCTGAAAAAGTAAAACGTTATTCTATCAGAAATCAACTGAATCGGGGTGTAAGCCTGAAAACCCCATTTCAGGTAATTGCTGAATACGTTCCAAATCTTCTTGAGAAAGTTCAAAGTCGATGGAAATATTCGCTATAATTCGTTCTTCATTAACTGATTTAGGCAATACGACAATTCCTTGTTGAAGAGCGAACTGTAAACAAATAGCACCTGCGGAAACAGCACATTTCTCTGCTAATTCTACCAATAAAGGCTCTTCCAAAACACGTCCTCTCGCCAATGGACTCCACGCTTCGACCACTATTTTGTGTTGGTTACAAAAATCAATTGTTTCTGGTTGTGTATAACCTGGATGAAATTCAATTTGGTTCACCATCGGAACAATCGTCGCTTTCCGCATCAATTCATCTAAATGATGTGGCAAGAAATTACTCACGCCAATTGCACGTATTTTTCCTTCGTTATACAATGTTTCTAAAGCTCTCCACGTATCGATATTCAGCTCTTTAGCATTATCAAATTGAAGTGTGTTCGCTGGCCAATGAATGAGGTATAAATCTAAATAGTCCAATCCCAAACGTTCTAACGACGCTTCAAAAGCTTTCATAGTTGCTCTATATCCTCTTTTGGTATTCCACACTTTCGACGTGATAAACAGTTCTTCCCGAGGAATATTACTTTCACGAATAGCGATTCCCACACTTTTTTCATTGGCATAAATCGCTGCCGTATCAATATGACGATAATTATGTTTGAGCGCATTTTTCACGGCTTCCACGCAAATAGGACCATCTACTAATTTATACGTTCCAAAACCAATTGCGGGAATTGAAATAGTATTATGTAATTGAAAAGACTTCATATTTATTGTTTGGCATAAATATACACATTTTGCTTTCTGTAACCAAAGTAGCTGTACCAAGGAAATAGATATTGCAATTTTGCAGGAGTTAATCATGGATTTAAAAAAAAAGATATGGCAGAAGAGCATTTTTATCAAGTAGACTTGAAATGGAAAGAAGGTAGAATCGGCGAAGTTACATCACCCGTATTAAGTGATGCGATTACATGCGCAACACCTCCTGAATTTGCACAAGGCGTTCCAAACATTTGGTCACCAGAACATTTCTATGCGGCAGCAATTAACAGTTGCTTTATGACGACATTTTTGGCCATTGCCGAAAATTCAAAAGTAGAATTCACCAACTTTGAATGTAAAACAGTCATTAAGTTAGAATTGGTCGAAGGGAAGTACATTATTTCCGAAGCAGTCATTTCTCCGATAGCAACTTTAGCAGATTTAGAAAAAGACGAAGAACGCGTTTTACGTATTTATGATAAGACGAAAGCGAATTGTTTAGTAACGAATTCTATGAAAACTGATGTGACGATTGTTAAAGCCGTGAAGTAATAAATTGCTATAATACATTCCCAATAATAATATCAAAAAAAAGGTGTTGTAACTCAAATTGTTACAACACCTTTTTTAGAATTATAGTTACTATTTATTATAATTTCAAACTAATACCACCTTGAACAAGTGACTTACCATAACCTACTTCTGCAAAGAAACCTAATTTATCAAAAGGATAGTAACGAATACCGACATGTCCTCCACCAAAAATCATTGGGCCAACATCACTCAATTTAGTACCAGCTGGATAATCATCCTTCAAATGTTGTTTTGGAAAAATAAACATGACACCTGATCCAATTGATAAACCAGCATATACATCTAATTTATCCGCAAAGCTTTTTCCTGTTTTATCAGCGATTAACTGTAAAAAGTGGAAGTTTGCATGAAATCCAATTGGAAGTGCCATTCCCCAGTAGCTAGAAGAACCGTAATATCCATATCCATAATAAGCTGGATTAAAAGTTCCTCCTCTAAGATTTGAAAACGATTCAAAACCTGTGAAAAAGCCTAAGCCTACATAATCATGAATTCCAAATTCCATTTGAACATTTAAGCCTCCAGCAAAAGGACTGTAACTTCCTTTTATTCCTTGTCCATTTTGGGCAAACAAACCTCTATGTTGGTTCAATCCGAGACCAATTAAAAGTTGCTTACTTCCCTTACCACCGAAAGCTTGTGCCATTACTTGGCTTGAGAAAGTCAACATTAAGGCAGTCATAATTATTAAGATTCTCTTTTTAGTCATAATGTTTAAATTTTAAGATTGTGTTTATATATCAAATATATGAACTTTATAATGAGAAAACAAACCGTTCAATTTTCACAAATTCGGTCACTCTATATTTTTAAACTTGACATTTAAAGTATTTTCAACTACAATTAAACAATACAATTTCACATTTTTATTATCTATATATCGTATGTCAAAATGAGCTATTTTTGACACTTAAACAAATGATTAAATGAATTAATATTATTGTCTTTTAATTCATCTACCAAAAGCACTAATACGGGCATATAACTAACTTAAGAAAGCTTTTGAGTTTACCTCATATCTCTTCTTACTAGTACAAATATTAGCTGTTTTTGAATAATAATAATTAGACAAACGTACAACTCCTTTATAGCGTTTTTCACATGATTAAGAAAGAATACTATTGCCAGAAATCTATTAAGCAAGAGTTCATATATCTTTCATTTGAACAACAAATAAGCACCTCCATTAATGCGAAATGTATAACATTTAACCAGAAACTTACAACTTATAAATGTCTAAGAAATGAAATAATAGTCAATTTGTGTCACTCATAATTTTATATGAGTTTAGTTTGGTCGATTATAAATTCAATCTAAAAAAAATAACGGTATCCAATCGTCAAATTGGGTAAAACATATACTTCGCTAGCAAATAAATCAATTTCAGATCGAATGCTCACATTAATAGATGTAAAGAGCAAAGAATTAGGAGATATAAAACGACTAAGACCTAATCCCGTTTCTAAACCTAATTTGTCGTGCGTTACGGGTTTAATAATTCGTTTTTCTTCCCCTATAAACGAATCATCTTTGGTGGAAAATGTTTTGTAACTCGAATACCAACGAATATAAGTGGAATAGAAAAAATTAAAACCGACCATGATATTCATCTTGTCACTGACAGAGAAAGTCTTTTTAAAACCGATAGGAATATCAAAATATAAAACATGCCATTTTCCGATAGTATAGGTATCACTTAAAGGTTTATAACTTTTATATCTTTTCTCAGTTATGAAATTGAGTTGCGTGAATCTAACTCCAATTTCAAAGTAATGATGACCTTCTTTTGAGATTCTTGAATAATTAATTGCACCAGCAAAACCGGCTTTAGTATTTCTTTTATAATATACCGACGGGCCTACAGAGAGATCAATTCCAACAAGATTTTGTTTTTTATTATAGAGTTCTCGTTTTACTTTTTGACCAAAAGAAAGAGCGGAATGGATGAGAAGTAGGCAAATGATGACATTTTTCATGCGTTGTAATTATAAGATTATTACAAAACTTGATTAAATGTACGAAAAAACTATTCCAGCTCCATCTATATTTTGAAAAAGTATTTCGTTAATCCAACTTATACTTGGTTTTCAAAGTAGTGATAATTTCCGCGTCGCTGAGTTTATTTTCAGCTAAACTGTTGTATTCATTTTGAATCTTTATTGCTGTAAAAGTTTCTTCCCAATTAATGGTATTTGTTGGAGCATATTCTTGAACAATGTTTTTAAACTCGATCACATACTTTTCTTCAAGCGCTTTTTTGGTGAAGAATTGAAGTGACCATTTAGATACATTTTTTATCAAAATGCCATTCGTACCTTTTTCTCCCATTTTCCAATCAATGGTATTGCCTAACTTTTTAACTGGAATTCTATACGAAAAATCTATATTATCAATCGACACATGAATTAAATCGTCTTTAAGTGAGTGCTTTATCATCCTACTTCTTTCTTAGTTTCATGATTTTATCCGCTATCTCTTTCGCATCTTGACAATATTTATCATCACCTGCTAATTTCCATTCTCCAGTAGTATTGATGTAAAACTGAACCGTCTTCTCTACCACTTCTGAATAACCGCCAAATGATGCTAACATCTTCTTCACTTCTTCTTGGTAGTCATTCTTACTAAATTCACCTAAAATCACACGATCCCATAGTTTATTGATACGTTTCGATTGCTCTTTATACGTTGGGTTTTTCTTTTTAAGCGCCATTAAGTAAAGCGATAATGCTTTCGCTTCTGGAGTTGGTTTTCCTGTATCTTTTGCCATTGTCTTTGTTTTGTATGAAAATCAAGCTAAACAGTTTGTGTTAACCAATTAGTGAGTACAAAGATAGTGTTTTAAAAGATGGGCATGAAGTTAATATATTAGCTTTATTGATCTTTACTAGCGCTGAGATTATGATTTTACTCTAGCGAATTTCTTATCAAAGAAATATCAATTACTTCAACTTAATTTTACTAACCAACTCACTCAACTCTTTAACTTTAAGAGGATTATTTGAAGAAATAGCTATATGTGTCAAAAGACCTTTTTCGATATTATCGGATGCTATTTTTTGTTCTTTTAAATAAAGACTCCGTTTTTTATCCGCATAATAAAACCATTCTACCTCTTTGCCTATAAAATCAGATTTTTGCATTGCTGTGTATTTATCAAAACCGTAGTCCGAATGAAAAAAAGAAGGATGATTTCCTGTGTAAATTGAAATACTTCCCCACGTAGTGTCGGATAGTTCAGTGAATTTTATAATTCTAAAAACTTGAAAATCATATTTTTGATCAATTTGAACAATGTAATCCTCTGGCAAGTCGAATTCAAACTTCTTTTTTGTGCCGTAAATCAGATGTTTTTCTATACGTGCTTTTCTATTGTTAAGACGACTACCCTCTTTTATTGTTTTGAATACGTTGTTCGTCAACTCAATGTAATTCTCTTTCTGATTTTTATAGGCCTCTGGGTTGATATAAGCATCTATTCGAATGAGTGATTTGTCTTTTGTCATTACAATGAGACTATTGATTAAAATTCCACCTTGTGTGTCATCCCATTTTGTGGGTTGTGCTTGTATTACCGTTATGTTCTCAGCTTTAAAAATTTCTGAATATTTAAAGTTATAGTCTTCCTCTTTTGTTTCTTCCAGTTCTTTCAACAAATCAGTAGAGCAAAATGAAAAAAGTTCTTGAGCGAAAAACACGAGTCTTTCTTCCTTATTATCAAATACAATTCTAGTTTCTTTTTCTGCGTTAGGATCATGTGACATGATACCTACAGGTCTAGCTTGGTTTAGAGCCGAATCAGGAAAGTTTAAATAAACTCTATCTTTAAGAATAGATTGCTTATTATCTAATTTTAATTGATTAATATCCTGTGCAAAAGTCAAATGCCCCATCAAGATTACAAGAAGTGTATGGATAAAGTGTTTCATCTTTTAATTATTTATAATGTAAGACTTTAAAATATTCATCGGTAAAACAGTTAATCTTTCTAAGACTGGCTTACTCATTTTCAGAAAACACGTATATTTTTAGTCTTTCTCTCCAATTATTGCAAGCCTTCAATTTCTATATTTTCATTCACATCTTCCAAATAGTTAATGCCTTTGACATCAAATCCAAATAGATTCATGAAGTCAGCTCTATACCCTTCTAAGTCACCAATTTTCGAAAGACTTTCGGTATCAGCTTGTAACCATAATTCGGCAATTTTACTTTGAATACCTTCGTTCATTTCCAAATCATCAATTCTAATTCTTCCTTTTTCATCGGTTGGAATGGAATGTCCACTATACAATCTTTCGCTAAACAGACGTTGTATTTGCTCAATACACCCTTCGTGAGTACCTGCTTCCTTCATCTTTTTATAAAGTAGAGAAATGTATAAAGGAATAACGGGAATTGCGGAGCTTGCCTGCGTTACTAGCGCCTTATTTACAGATACATACGCTTTTCCATTTAACGCCTTTAAACTATCTGTTATTTTAAATGCAGTTGCTTCCAAATGATCTTTCGCTTTTCCAATAGTTCCTTTGCGATAAACCGCTTCGGTTATTGAAGGTCCGATATAAGAATAGGCAATTGTCATAGCGTCGTTGGATAATGCATCAGCTTTCACTAAGGCGTCCATCCACATTTGCCAATCCTCACCGCCCATCACTGCAACGGTATTTTCAATATCCGATTCTGTACAAGGTTCTATTGTAATATCTGTCACTATTCCTGTGTGAAAATCAACTGTTTTATTTGTGAAAGATTGTCCAATTGGTTTAAGTATTGAGCGATGAGTAACGCCCGTTTTAGGATGAGTTCTCACAGGTGAAGCTAAACTATAAATAACCAAGTCTATTTTTCCCAAGTCTTCTAAAATAAGATCTATTGTCTTCGTCTTCACTTCGTCTGAGAACGCATCTCCATTGATACTTTTTGCATAAAGTCCTGCTTTTTTGGCTTCTTGTTGAAACGCAGCACTGTTATACCAACCTGGTGAAGCAGGCTTACCTTCTTGTGGCGGTTTTTCAAAGAAAACACCTATCGTTGATGCGTTTGAACCAAAAGCACTTGTGATTCTTGAAGCAAGTCCAAAACCAGTCGATGCACCAATTACTAAAACTTTTTTAGGTCCATTGATTTCCCCTTTTGATTTAATAAAATCAATTTGATTTTTTACATTTCTTTCACAACCCTTTGGATGTGACGTTAAGCAAATGAATCCTCTAATTTTCGGTTCTATTATCATGATAGTTTATTTTCTTTAGTCTATTTATAAATTGGTCTTACATGTATTTCAACGAGCAATATATGTTTTTTGATAATTTTTATCGATAAATATATAAAATCCATTGAACTCTCCTACAATTTATTTTGATAGTAGCTCTGATAATTTCATTTCAATATCATCACCGGTTCTATTAAAACAATTTCTGATACGCTAAATACTCCGGTATTTTATCTTGAATCGACAAGGCATATTTCTATCGTAATAGTTAATATGTGTAATTTTTTCAAAATTAAATGTAAATTATTTCTCCTATAACTTCATAGATTTGCTGTAAGTAATTAATTGGAAATAAAAAATATTATACATTATTCCAATTTTAGTATAAACCAAAAAAAATTACCGCTATGAAAAATTTCAAATTTATTGTCCTACTTTTTATGATTGGACTCCTATATGTAGGTGTAACTTCATGTCGAAAAAAAGAAAAAGGAAACTGCTATTGTAGCTATTTCGGTGGAGATAAAACACATTATGATTTAACATCGCTTCCAAGGTCTCAACAAGAAGATTCTTGTAATGTACTCGATCACAACGCAGAAGCCTTTGCTGGTGACTGTAAGCTGAAATAGATATTAAATTATACTTAATCACAAATATAGTAGTATGAAAAAAGGGAAGCTTTCACTTCCCTTTTAGATAATTTAATTATTGAAATTAAAACGTATATTTTACACCTATTTGAATCCCCATCTGGTTAAAAGTAACCTTTTGGAACATCTCTTGTCTAGGAAGATCTGCATCAAATGATGTAGTATTATAATTAGGGTTATTTGAAGAGTCATCTAATTTATCAACGAACTCAATCTCTTTTTGTGCTGCTTTAAAATCATCAGATAGTTCTACACCATTCTTCTCATATGATTTCATAGTACGAGTACTTTGCTTAACTGTTAAAGAAGTAACATAAACTTCTCCAAAAAGAGATAGCTTCTCAGAAAGATTATATTTAAGTCCAACTGCACCTCTAAATCCAAGTGATATCTTACCATCTAAAACATATTTTTCATTCAGTCTGTCTTTTTCAATATCACCAGACACATTGTCTACATGTGACGTGATTGTATTAATGGTTGAAGTTGCTTTTCCATAAACGGGAATAACAAATCCTAATTTTGCATAACCAGCAAGACCTTTAACAGTATCGGTAGAGAATATTACCGATGGAATTAAACGAATTTGATTAATTTGTGCATAGGCTTTTTTAGACGAAAAATTTTCTGCTTCGATATTAAAAACAGTATCTACATTTGACCAAATGACTTCATCTGTCATAATTTTTCCACCGCCAAAATAATTAAAACCTAATTCAATTGCAACATGTTTACTCAATGTATAACCAGGCGTTAATTGAACACTAAAACCTTTCCCAAGAGAACCTGTGATATTAGTAGTTTCGATTGATTTAGGAGTCTCTTGAATCATAGAAATATGATCTGATTTCCCAAGAACGGCACCCGGAAAACCAAAGCCGTATCCCGCATTTATGTCTAAATAAAATTTTTGTGCATGTAGTCCGTAGCTGACAGCCATCAATGCAAGTAGCATTCCAATTTTTCTCATGTGTTTTAGTTTACTTAATTTCTTATAAAAATACAGATATATATCCACTACAAAGAGTATCAGTTTATGTTTTTATCCAATTAATGATGTTAATTACTTTTTCTTGGTTAAAAATGAATATTTGGTGATCAATTCTTGATAAGCTACTTCTATTTTCTTTTGAAATATTGCGGATTGTTCACTTTTTGTATAAATCAATCGGTGATTTTTCATTGTGTTGTGTTTTGACACATCTTGCTGAAATGTTTTTGAATACTCAGAGAAATAAGTTTCCATGAATCGTTCATATACTTCATTAATGGCCAATTCATTCGGATGAGCACCATCTATTTTATAAAAACGATAATCTCTCAATTCTTCTTGAACAATTTCATAACTCGGAAAATAATCACCCTCTAATTGATGTACCAATTCTATTAAGCGCGATTTACTACGTAAATTCTCCACTACTCCGTCATTCAAATGCTTTACTGGACTTACCGTGAAAATAATCTTTAGTGAAGGATTGAACTTTTTAAGATGAGGAATTAAATCACTCCATATTCTTTTCATTTCATCTACTTCTGACAACTCTTTCTCAAAATTATCACCCGATTGCTTGTGACAATTAGCAACAATTTCATTGAAATCTTTATGGCGATAGCCAAAAGCAGTTCCAAATGTGACAATTAGCACTTTTGCTAACTTAAGCTTCGCGTGAAGCATTAAAATAGTGGTATTAAACTGTTTTAAAAGTGTGTCGGTGTCGTAGGCGAAAAAAGTACCCGATGCATCCCACGAAAAAGAGACGTCATCTCGCCTAATGATTCGTGTATCGGTCTTAACATGGATACTTTTGTGAAGTAGTGCAGCTAATGGAATGGGATGAAAAATGACACCAAACGGATTCGTTTCTACCGTAAATCCATCTTGCTTCAATCGTTGTCCAATTTCGTCTGAAAAACAACTTCCCAAACTAATTATCTCATCTTGTGGTTCCACTTTCCAATTAGAAGTGGGTATCTGAAAATCAATGGTTAACTTCATCTATTTTTTGAATTGTATAATCTATTAATTTACTCCAGTCTTTCCAATTATGCCATTCACTGATACTTTCATTATGCCAAATTGCAATGAAATTTCCACCATATTTATGGGCTTCAACAATGAGTGCTTCAATTACTTTTTTACTTTGTTCAGCAGATAATTTTAGATAATCTCTAAGTGTTCCGTCCATATATGAAAATGGATGAATCCAATAGTCTTGTTCTTGATTTTTTTCCAGATCAAAGAAAGGGAATTTCTGTATCGTACCTGCTCTAAATCCAATAATATCACCAAAGCCTAAGGTGAAATCAGCGGTCAATCCAACTTCTTGATTCCGTTGATACGTTTCTGGTAGTCTTAATCTTAAAAAATGTTGTCTCGATGTTTCAACAGAATGATTTAATATCACTTCCAGATCATTTTTTTCTTTTTGTAACTTATCAAATGATTCGTTGGAAGCGTAACTTGGATGTAGTCCAATTGCGAGCTCATCTCCTATTTCATTGATAAAACGACGGTGTTTAACGGAAGTATTTGAAACATTTCTATCGTATTTATCGAAATCTCCAACTAACCAAAAAAGGTGGACATTTATCCCTTTTTTATGATAGCTTATTATTTTGTCATAGGTATTATATGGATCTTTTCGAAACCGAAGTAAGGTAGCCGATTTTGTAGCCATTCTTTTAAAGTCCAAGCGGAAAAAATCTTTAAAATAGGAACCTAAAATCCGTGTAAATGGTTTCCATTTGAAAGCAAAAGTATTGTCGATATCAAATGTTAGTGTCAGTGATAATGGAGAATATTTAATTTCGAGTGTTCGATTCATTTTCCGCTGGTAATCCTCCAAAAAAGCATCTATCCATCTTTCTACCATTAATTGTTTTTCCCATCCATAATTTACCAAAAAACTATCCTTCGCTTGAAAACGACCGTGAACATCAGGTGCAAAGCAACAGTACTCCTCCATCCGTGTCAAATGATAAAAGATACTCGCTAAAGGGTCAACAATTCCGTCAAAAGCAAGGCATTCTTGCTGTCCAAAAAGCGTCTTAGAAATAGCAAGCTTTGTTATTGACTGCTCGTAAAGTAATTCGGATGATTTAAAACCTTTACTTTCATCATTATTTGTTTGTGAGTATATATAGATATCCTTTTTACCTATAATAGCATCCATAGCAATTAGATTAAAATCAACACCACGAAAGTCTCGAATACGATCAAAAACATATTGAATACGTTGTGTTAACTTATCTACAGCTATTTCTAGCATAATTCTACTATTTTCGAAAGAATAAATTCTGATGCTTTACCATTTCCAAAAATGGTTGGGAACGTTAAATCTGTCTTATTTAAAAAATGATTTACACCTGCAACAATTTTGGAATGCTCTGCACTAGCGAGAACAGCACAACCGTTCTCTACAATTTCTACCCATTCTGTATGGGGTCGAAGGATAACAGCAGGTTTTTGAAAGAAATATGCTTCTTTCTGAACTCCACCACTATCTGTAATTATTAATTGTGCATTTTTTTCTAAGGCGATCATTTCGATAAATCCAACTGGTTCTATGATATGTAATCGTTTTTCTTGCTGAATCTTATCCAACAATGTGGATTCTAATAATTGCCCCATCATCTTTTTAGTCCGTGGATGTAAAGGCAGCACAACCATCGTATTATGCGTTTGAATTATTTCAAGTAAGGCATTAAAAATGGCTGTGAGATGTTGCTTATTATCAGTGTTACTATCCCGATGAATAGTCGAAAGAATATAGGCATTAGGTTGCAATGAATTCTCCTGTAATATTGTAGATTGTTGACCTGCAATAGTAGCAAAATGAAGTGAATTGTCATACATTATATCTCCACACTCAAAAACAGCAGGATTATTCATCGTCGCATCGTTATGATGAATAATATTCTCACTAGTCAAGTTGGTTATCGCTGTTTTCGTAGGACAAAACAATAAAGAACTAACATGGTCGGTCATAATACGATTTATTTCCTCTGGCATTGATTTATCAAAACTTCTCAATCCTGCTTCGATATGTATCAATGGTATATGTCTTTTAGAGGCAACCAAAGCTCCTGCTAATGTAGAATTTGTATCTCCATAAACTAAAAAGGCATCACATGGATGTTGATCTAAATAATCATCTAGCTTCTCCATCATTGCCCCAGTTTGTTTAGCATGTGAAAGACTTCCGACATTCAAATTTAAATCTGGTTTGGCAATTCCCATTTCTTCAAAAAAGACATCCGACATTTCTGGTGAATAGTGCTGTCCTGAATGAATGGTCACTAAATTAACTTTGTCTGTAAAATAATTCCTTACCGCTCGTTCAATCGCGGAATGTTTAATAATCTGAGGGCGAGCACCAATTAGTGCAATGATTGTTTTTTTATTCACAACATATTAGTTTAGTAAGCAAAAATAATGGAAACAATCGAAGATAGTTTTATTTACCTATTAAAAATGCGTCGAAAGCTGTTTTAAAATAGAAATACATGAAAGAACCGCTAAAAAACACTTAAGAAACGAACCGAAACACGTTGATTCCTAAAAAAGGTGTAATTTTAAAACATGAATTGGATTACAACAGATTTAGAAAAAGTAAATCAACTGAGCAGCAATACGTTAATGGAAACGTTAGACATTCAATGCGTCGCTATCTACGATAACAAAGTAGAGATGACCATGCCTGTAAGTCCTAAAAATCACCAACCAATGGGATTATTACACGGAGGAGCGAGCGTTGCCTTAATTGAAAGTGTTGGTTCACTTGGTTCTGCCTTATTAATCGACTTACAAAAAGAAGCATGTGTTGGCTTGGAAGTTAATGCAAACCATATCAGTTCAATAAAGACTGGAATGGTACGAGCTATTGCAGAAATCATTCATTGTGGTAAAAAAACACATGTTTGGAAAGTAGACATTTTTGATGCTGCTACTAAAAAATTAATTTGTACTGGTCGTCTAACTGTAATGATTATTCAAAAATGATTGACATTCTAAAAGTGCGCTATCCTCAGAGTGCCGTAGTTTCTTATGCCGGCAAATTGATCAACTTTAGCGACAAACCATCACGTTCTGGTTTCTTAATCACCGATTTTTCTACTGATAAGCTGTATCGTTTTGCTGCAACAGAAAATTATGATGAAACGAAAGACTACGCACTCCATTTCTCCGATAACGAACCTGTGGTGTATTCTAAAGAAGAGTATATTTATAGAGCTTCTGGTTTTTTACATGAACTACAACAAAAGAATTTTCTAAAAGCTATTTTCTCAAGAGTAAAAAAAGTAAATTTTGACAGTACAAAAGTGTATCAATTATTTGACGCTTTATGTGAACACTATCCTGACACGTTTGTTTATTTACTGAGCTCTGAAAAACTGGGTACTTGGATTGGTGCTTCTCCTGAATTTGTCGTAGAAAAAATGGGAAGAGAATTATACACTATGTCATTGGCAGGTACTAAAAAAGATGCTTCTATTCCATGGTCTCAAAAAGAGGTATTAGAGCAAGAATACGTGACCAAATTCATTGAGAACTCACTTAAAAACATAAAGGTAGACAATCTAAAATCTGTAGGACCATACGATTATGTGGCTGGTTCAGTTATTCATCTTAAAACGGATATTTATGCTGAAACGGACTTGGGTTCTTTAGAACTAGCACTTTTTCTACATCCTACGCCGGCAGTAAGTGGCCTACCAAAGATGGAGAGTATTGAACTTATTGCTGAACATGAAGAACATGAAAGAAGTTTATATGCTGGATTAATTGGCTTTTATACGGAACAAAACAGCAGTTTGTATGTTAATCTAAGGTGTGCCCAAATACAAAAACAAGCTTCTTATCTCTATTTGGGTGGTGGATTTACAAAAGATTCAGAAGTTGAAAACGAATGGGAAGAAACAGAAAACAAATCCATGACATTAATAAATATCATGAATCAAATTGACTAATCAAAACAAAAGAATACCTAAGAGCGAAAAATAAAATCAATTCGCTCTACAATACATTATAAAATCACACTATTATTCAGCGTCTTTCTTTGGTGCTGCTTTTTTAGTGGTTGTTTTTGTTTCCTTTGCTTTTGCTGGTGCTTTAGCTTTTGCCGCAGTTGCCGTTTTCTTTACAGCCGGTGCTTTCGGTGCAGCTTCCGCTTTCTTTACAGCAGGTGCCTTTGCAGCTGGAGTTTTTACAACTTTTGGTTTTGCAACAGTTTCCGTTTTCTTAGCAACAGTTGGTTTTGGAGAAGTTTCTTTTTTGGTATCTGCTTTTACTTTAACTTCCTTAGCGGGTTTTGCTTTAACAACAGACAAAGATTTTTCTATATCCTTAAGATTAGATTTACTAAGTCTAGTTTTACCATGTGAACCTAATATACGCTTACCTTTTTTAGTTTTTTTATCTCCTTTTCCCATGTTACATTAAATTATATTATTTGTCAATTTCACAAATTTAGCATTTCCAACGAATTTAACAAGTATTTTAGCAAGAAGTTATTGTAATGTCCTGATAAAATAGCTATTTTTACAATTATTACCATGGTATATGATAAAATCAATTGAGGAAGAATTTGACTATACGTTCAAATCAGAACAGCAAAAAGCAATTATAAATCTTAAACACACAAGTAATTGGCTTTCTAATATACATCATAACTATATGATACAATATAATTTATCGATGGCTCAATTTAATATTCTACGAATTTTAAGAGGTGCAAAAGATTTCATTAGTGTCACCACTATCAAAGAAAGGATGATCGAAAAGTCGCCTAATACCACGCGACTGATGGATAAATTAATGGAGAAAGAATTAATTCACCGTGAGAAATGCAAAAATGACAAACGTGTCGTCTTTGCTAAAATATCAAAAGAAGGATTAGAATTGTTAGCTAAAATTGATTTAACGTTTAATGATTTTTTCCAAGCCTACAACTTAAGTGATCAAGAAGCAAAAGAATTAAATGCTTTATTAGACAAAATGCGGAGTTAAAAAATCACGTTTAAACTGATTTTACCTCTTTCTTTTTTGAGTTTTTATCTTTAGTTGAATTTTCTTTTTCACTCAACCCTAATTTCAAAAGAGCATCATCGAACTTCTTTTTCTTCTTAACGACCTTCTTAGTATTTAAACTCTTTATTTTAATTGTAGTATTCATGACCTTCGTTTTTGTAAGTTATGTTTATTCAAATCAAATTTAAAGCCAAATTTAATTTTTCTTCTATTACTAATACGTTTGAAGTCAACAAAAGGATACTAAAATCAAATAAAATGTACCTATGTGTAACTTTTGTTGATTAAGAGAGTATATATAGACAGATAAATTATTAACATCTACAGGTTCAAGAAAGAGACACTCAGAAATGGGTGTCTTTTTTGATTCCCACTATGCATTTTTTAATAAATTACCTTTTTTCAGCTTTGAAATTCGTTAATAAAGACTAAGTTTACATTTATCAATAATGGACATAAATGATAGAAACAATTTAAAATATAGCAATGAAAAAAGATAGGGAAGTATTCGATTTAATAGAAAAAGAAAAACAAAGACAACAACATGGTGTTGAGTTAATAGCCTCAGAGAATTTCGTAAGTAATGATGTTATGAGTGCTATGGGTTCCGTCTTAACCAATAAATATGCAGAGGGACTTCCGGGTAAAAGATATTACGGTGGTTGCGAAATCGTCGATAAGACAGAACAGCTGGCTATCGACCGTTTATGTAAACTGTTTGGTGCTACTTGGGCCAATGTTCAACCACATTCTGGAGCACAAGCAAACATGGCTGTCTTCATAGCATGCCTTCAACCTGGAGATGCAATACTTGGACTTAATCTTTCTCATGGAGGACATCTAACACACGGTTCTCCTGTTAATTTCTCTGGAAAATTGTATCAAAATTTTTTCTATGGTGTTAAAGAAGATACTGGTTTAGTAGATTATGAAGCATTAGAGGAAATTGCGCGTAAAGAAAAACCAAAATTAATTATATGTGGTGCTTCTGCTTACTCTAGAGACTGGGATTATAAACGTATTCGACAAGTAGCAGATGAAGTAGGCGCGTTAGTGTTAGCCGATATTTCTCACCCAGCTGGATTAATTGCCACAGGATTATTAAACGACCCTTTTGATTATTGCCATATTGTCACTACTACCACTCACAAAACATTAAGAGGTCCAAGAGGTGGTGTTATCATGATGCGTCATAATTTTGATAATCCATTTGGTTTAAAATGGAACAACGGAAATCCAAAATCAATGGCAGCGCTTTTAGATGCCGCTGTTTTCCCCGGCATTCAAGGTGGACCTTTGGAGCACGTTATTGCAGCAAAGGCAGTTGCTTTTGGTGAGGCCTTATCAGACGAATATAAAGTTTACATGAAACAAGTTCAAAAAAATGCCGCAGTAATGGCAGAAGAGTTTGTGAAATTAGGTTATAAAATTGTTTCTGGTGGTACCGAAAATCATTGTATGCTTATCGACTTAAGAGGCAAAGGAGTCAATGGAAAAGATGCTGAAAACACGTTAGTGAAGGCAGACATTACTATTAATAAAAACATGGTTCCTTTCGATACTGAATCTCCTTTTGTTACTTCAGGAATTAGAGTTGGAACCCCAGCAATAACGACTCGTGGTTTAAAGGAAACACATGTCGTTCAGATTGTAAAATGGATTGACTTAGTATTAAGTGATATTCACAACGAAGAAACAATTCAGAAAGTAAAAAAAGAAGTAAATGAAATGATGAATAGCTTTCCTCTCTTTCAGATGTAATATACTTATTGACCAACTAAATGGAGAGTTAATAGCTCTCCATTTTTTTTGTGCTTTGAAATTTGGGAATTAATTAAATTCTATCTTTAAAAAACAAGTAACTTTGCGCTTTTATTTCCCTATAAATGCTTGAATTAAAATATTCGACCATCTTACGTGTAGCTGTTCCTTTGATGTTTTCAAGCTTTGTTCAGTCCATCGTTTTATTAACGGACACTGCTTTTTT